>DASTDN010000646.1:0-3190 GCA_035710365.1 Streptomyces sp.
ATCTCCATGTGATCTGCACGGCATGAACTTGTGACAAGTGATCGTCTGCCTATACGTTCACCCATCAAGTACGGCGCGCCGCACACTTCTGCTCGCCCGTGCCGGTTCTTGTCGCCGAGTGAAAGGCTTCCGCATGCTCTCCGGGAACGGCCGACACCGTCGCCCTCGTCAGGCTCCGGCTCTGCTCGTCGCCGCCGGCGTGACCGGCTCCGCGATCGCCATCCCCCTTCTCGGGGCGGGCGCCGCCAACGCGGCGGACGGTGACACCTGGGACCGGGTCGCGGAGTGCGAGAGCGGCGGCTCCTGGAGCCAGAACACCGGCAACGGCTACTACGGCGGGCTCCAGTTGACCCAGGAGGACTGGGAGGCGCACGGCGGGCTCGGCTTCGCCTCCAGCGCCGACCGGGCGAGCCGCTCGCAGCAGATCACCGTCGCCGAGCGCCTGCTGGCCGACCGGGGCCCCGGCGCCTGGCCGACCTGCGGACTGCTCGCGGGCCTCGGCGGCGGCAGCGGGGGCGCGGACGCGGGCGGGTCCGAGTCGTCCGGCCCGGACGGTCTCCTCGGCGGCCTCCTGGGCGGAGGGGGCTCCGGCGGCGCCTCGCAGGACACCCCGGATACCCCGGACACCCCGGGCACACCGGATGCGTCCGGTCCGGCCGGGTCCGGCGGGAGCGCCACCGGCGCCCCGGACGACTCCGCCTCCGACGACTCCGCCTCCGACGGGTCCGCCGGAGGCGGCCAGGAGGACGGCGCGGGCGAGTCGGGCCGCGGTGGCACCCCTTCGGCGGGGACGGAAGCGGGCGCGGGCACGGGTTCCGGCGGGTCCGGCACCGGCCGTCACCGCGGCCCCGGCGCCGACGAGGACGCCCGCGACGGCCGAGGGGCGGGCGCCCCGGGCCGGCACGCCTCGCGCGACGCGGCGGACTCCCGTGACGCGGGCGACGACGGCACCTACACCGTCCGCGCCGGAGACAGCCTCTGGGCCATCGCCGACTCCCTCGGCCTCGACGCCGGATGGCCCGGGCTCTACGCCGCGAACCGCGGGACGGTCGGCGACGACCCCGACCTGATCCTGCCCGGTCAGAAGCTTGCGGTGCAGGGCGAATCGGGCGAAAAGTAGCGGGGGTTGATGTCCCGTTTCGGCATCTGATGCCCGATTCAGAGGTGATGAGAGAAACGTCTCACAAGCCTTGATCGTCTTTGAAATTACGTCGAACGCGTGTCTACGGTCAGGACCGCTCGCCACAGGCGGGCCCCGGCCGCCGCAACGCCGAATCCTGCCAGTGGCGCCCGGGAACAGTCGTCGCGCGAGCGCCGCGGGCAGGAGCGGGGGACCCAAGGTAAGTGCCGGGACCGGCCGTTGAGCCGGGACCGGCTGGGGGTGCAGCCGCGCGCACCACGGTGTGCCGCGCGGCCGGGCAACTCAACCGGCCCGAACCCGACAGCTCACCTCGCAGGCGTCGGTGAGGGGATCAACCATGCTGTTTTCCGGCAAGGGCAAGCACCGCCGTCCGACCGCGCTCCGGCGCTCCACCCGCGCCATGGCCGTGGCCGGTGCCGCCGTCGCGGCCCCGCTGGTGACCTCCGGCACCGCCTCCGCCGCCACCACCTCCGAGTGGGACGCCGTCGCCCAGTGCGAGTCCGGCGGCGACTGGTCCATCAACACCGGCAACGGCTACTACGGCGGCCTGCAGTTCTCCGCGTCCACCTGGGCCTCGTACGGCGGCACGCAGTACGCCGCCAGCGCCGACCGGGCCAGCAAGGCGCAGCAGATCGAGATCGCCGAGAAGGTGCTCGCGGGCCAGGGCAAGGGTGCCTGGCCGGTCTGCGGCACCGGCCTGTCCAGCACCCCGAACGACGGCGCCTCCGCTTCCGGCGGTGCCGCGGGCGAGAAGAAGGCCGACGCCCCCGACCGCTCCGCCGAGCAGCCCGCCAGCCGCTCCCAGGAGCGTCCGGCCGCGAAGAAGACCGTCACCACGCCGACCGGCAAGAAGGTCAAGAGGGGCGACGGCGAGTACAAGGTCGTCAAGGGCGACAGCCTCAGCTCCATCGCCGAGGAGTACGACGTCAAGGGCGGCTGGGCGAAGCTGTTCAAGCTGAACGAGGACATCGTCCAGGAGGCCGACCTCATCTACCCCGGTCAGCGTCTGCACCTGAAGTGAGCCACGGCTCGGTTGAACCCCGGCGCCCGCACGCGCGTGTCTCCGTCTGGGGCCCCTGAGGCCCCTGGGGCTCGAAGCCCCCGAGATCCGTGCGGGCCCTCCCCCCGTCCCCACGGGCTCCCCGCCCCGGCGCGTCCTCCCCCGTACGCGCCGGGGCGGGGTCATGTGTGCCGGGGCCGCCGCGGGACGAGTCCCGGGGACGTGCCCGGAGGCGGCCTGCCGCGGAGGGCGGTTTCGCGCCGGGCGGCCCGGACGGGCCGTGCCGCGGCCCGGGTGGCGCTCACGAGCCACGCCGTCCCTTTCCCGCTCTTCGCCCGCCACCCCTTTGTTCCGACGGTGAACAATGGGTACGGTCTGTCTGTCCGCGGGGCGGCCGTCCGGCTGGCCGACGGCCCGGGGACGGTTAGGCTCTAGTCGCAAGGCACACCAAGGCCGCAAAGCCCGCGCGCCCGGTGCCCCGCACTTCCAGCGTCACATCCCAAGAAGGAGATGCTCGTGCCGTCCATCGACGTCGTCGTAGCCCGGGAAATCCTGGACTCCCGAGGCAACCCCACGGTCGAGGTCGAGGTCGGCCTCGACGACGGCAGCACGGGTCGTGCCGCCGTCCCGTCCGGCGCATCGACGGGCGCCTTCGAGGCCATCGAGCTCCGCGACGGCGACCCGAACCGCTACCACGGCAAGGGCGTCGAGAAGGCCGTCCTCGCGGTCATCGAGCAGATCGGCCCGGAGCTGGTCGGCTACGACGCCACCGAGCAGCGCCTGATCGACCAGGCGATGTTCGACCTGGACGCCACCGACAACAAGGGCTCCCTCGGCGCCAACGCCATCCTCGGCGTCTCCCTCGCCGTCGCCCACGCCGCCTCCGAGGCCAGCGACCTCCCCCTGTTCCGCTACCTGGGCGGCCCGAACGCGCACCTGCTGCCGGTGCCGATGATGAACATCCTGAACGGCGGCTCGCACGCCGACTCCAACGTGGACATCCAGGAGTTCATGATCGCCCCGATCGGCGCGGAGTCCTTCTCCGAGGC
>DASTDN010000647.1:0-8889 GCA_035710365.1 Streptomyces sp.
CAGCGAGCGGTAGTGCGTGCGGTACGTCTCGGTGAGGTGGTCGACGGTCGTGCCGGCGGCCGTGACGTCGTCGGCCCCCTCACGCTGGCCGGGGACGCGGGCGGGCCGCGCTGCGGGCATGGGCGCGATCACCGGCATGCCACCGGCCGCGCGGGCCGGGCGGGGCCGGACGGGCCGGGGGCGCAGGGCCGAACCGCGGGACGCCGCCACTGAAAAGTCGAGTACCTCTGCCACGCCAGTTGGACACGCCGACCCCGACGAGGGTTGTACGCCCCGGGCGTCCCGTTCCCGCGGACCGCGCCCCCGCCCCCGCCCCCGCCCCGCCGAAACGGCCCGGCGCTCCCGGACTCCGCCACCCCGCCCCCACTGACCGGCGTCACGGCTCCGTACGCCGTCACCCCGCCCCCACAGGCCGGCGTCACGGCTGCGGGGCCCGGTGCGACGCTCCCGCGCGCCGGTGACACGTCCCGGTGGTCTTCCGGCACGTAGCGGTGGTCCTCCGGCACGTACCGGTGGTCTTCCGGTACGTGCCGGAGGACCGGCGCCGCGGACCGCGTGCGCGCGGCAGGCAGCACTGCTGACGGTGCGTCGTATGCCCTCATGCGTCCCGCTCTTCCCCTATGTCCATATGATTCGGACGACCCCCGCGGCCCCTCCGGCGGCGCCCCCACGCCGCGCCGCACGCGTCCCGCGCTCCGCGCCCACCCCGCGCCCGCGAAGGGCGACCGCAAAGACGCTCCCCGCCTTCCGCGCGGTTGCGGAAGGCGGGGAGCAAATCCTCGGACGATGAAGGTGCCCAGTACAAGGGGTTCGGGTCCTCGACCCCCTCACATCTTGGACACGGTTCCCCCGCGCACCGCGTGCCGGGCGGACCGGGCCCCAGGGGCGCGGGTCAGGCGCGGAACTCGGCGGCCACCAGCTCCGCGATCTGAGTGGTGTTCAGCGCGGCGCCCTTGCGGAGGTTGTCGCCGCAGACGAAGAGTTCCAGGGCCGTGGGGTCGTCGAGGGCCCGGCGGACGCGGCCGACCCAGGTCGGATCGGTGCCGACGACGTCGGCGGGCGTGGGGTACTCGCCCGCGGCAGGGTTGTCGAACAGGACGACACCGGGCGCGGTGGCGAGGATCTCGCGGGCCCGGTCGACGGTGACCTCGTCCTCGAAGCGGGCGTGCACGGTCGCCGAGTGCGCGGTGACGACCGGCACCCGTACGCAGGTGACGGCGACGGGCAGCCGGGGCAGGCCGAGGACCCTGCGGACCTCGTCGCGCACCGCGGTCTCCTGCGAGGACCAGCCGTCCTCGCCCGCCCGGCCCGCCCACGGCACGACGTTCAGCGCGACGGGCTCGGGGAAGGGCCCGGTGCCGTCGCCGACGACCCGCCGCACGTCACCGGGGTGTGTGCCCAGTTCCGTGCCCACGACCAGCGACAACTGACGGCGCAGCGTCTCCACGCCGGCCCGCCCCGCGCCGCTCACGGCCTGGTACGTGGAGACCACCAGCTCGCGCAGCCCGAACTCGGCGTGCAGCGCGCCCAGCGCCACGATCAGGGAGAGGGTGGTGCAGCTCGGCCCGGCGACGATGCCACGCGGCCGGCTGCGCACCGCGGGGGCGTTGATCTCGGGCACGACGAGCGGCACGTCCTGGTCGGCCCGGAAGGCGCCGGAGGCGTCGATCACCACCACGCCCCGGGCGGCGGCGAGGGGCGCCCACCGGGCGGCGACCTCGGCGGGCACGTCGAACATGGCGACGTCGATCCCGTCGAAGGCCTCCTCGGTGAGCGCGAGGACCTCGGTCTCCGCGCCGCGCACCGCCAGCTTGGTGCCGGCCGAGCGCGGCGAGGCGACGAGCCGGATCTCGCCCCAGACGTCGGCGTGCTGGGACAGGATCTGGAGCATGACCCGGCCGACGGTCCCGGTCGCTCCCACGACCGCGAGCGACGGCCGCCGTCCGGACCGCTCCATCAGCGGCCGGTGCCTCCGTAGACGACGGCCTCGTCGCTTTCGGAGTCCAGGCCGAAGGCGGTGTGGACGGCGCGGACGGCCTCGGAGACGTCGTCCTTGCGGGTGACGACCGAGATGCGGATCTCGGAGGTGGAGATCAGCTCGATGTTCACACCGGCGTCGGACAGCGCGGTGAAGAAGTCGGCCGTGACCCCGGGGTTGGTCTTCATTCCGGCGCCGACCAGCGAGATCTTCCCGATCTGGTCGTCGTAGCGCAGCGAGTCGAAGCCGATGCCGACGCGGTTCTTCTCCAGCGCGTCGATGGCCTTGCGGCCCTCGGCCTTGGGGAGGGTGAAGGAGATGTCCGTCAGGCCGGTGGAGGCCGCGGACACGTTCTGCACGACCATGTCGATGTTGATCTCGGCGTTGGCGATCGTACGGAAGATCGCGGCGGCCTCGCCCGGCTTGTCCGGCACGCCTACCACGGTGATCTTGGCCTCGGAGGTGTCGTGCGCGACACCGGAGATCATGGCCTGCTCCACCTGCTTGTCCCCTTGCTGATGCGTCTTTCGTACGAGTGGCTCGCTGCTGACCCACGTGCCCTGCAGTCCGCTGAAGGACGAGCGGACGTGGATCGGGATGTTGTACCGGCGGGCGTACTCCACGCAGCGGTGGAGCAGCACCTTCGAACCGGAGGCGGCCAGTTCGAGCATGTCCTCGAAGGAGATCCAGTCGATCTTCCGGGCCTTCTTCACCACGCGGGGGTCGGCGGTGAACACGCCGTCGACGTCGGTGTAGATCTCGCAGACCTCGGCGTCGAGGGCCGCCGCCAGCGCGACCGCCGTGGTGTCGGAGCCGCCGCGGCCGAGCGTGGTGATGTCCTTGCTGTCCTGGCTGACGCCCTGGAAACCGGCGACGATGGCGATGTTGCCCTCGTCCACCGAGGCCCGGATGCGGCCCGGGGTCACGTCGATGATCCGCGCTTTGTTGTGGACCGAGTCGGTGATGACACCTGCCTGGCTGCCCGTGAACGACTGGGCCTCGTGGCCCAGGTTCTTGATCGCCATGGCCAGCAGCGCCATGGAGATCCGCTCTCCGGCGGTCAGCAGCATGTCGAGCTCGCGCCCGGCAGGGATCGGGGAAACCTGCTCTGCGAGATCGATCAACTCGTCCGTCGTGTCGCCCATCGCGGAGACCACGGCAACCACCCGGTTGCCGTTCTTCTTGGCTTCCACGATCCGCTTGGCGACGCGCTTGATGCCCTCGGCATCGGCTACGGAGGAGCCTCCGTACTTCTGCACGACAAGGCCCACGTGCGCTCCTCGCTCAGTCCGTCTCGGTCCGCACATACGTACCCGTAGTGCGGTCGGCTCATTTTATCGAGCGGCCGGAAACACCCCAGGTGGTACCGCATGGTGAGATGTCCCGCTCACTCCACGATCACCCGGATGTTCCCGGACCGCTCCGGAAGGGCACATGCCCGGCCCGGACCGGGGCACTCCGAAAAGTGGGCCAGGTCACGACGATGGGTGAGCGCCATGGCTGCGCCGGACGGACGAATGTCACCGGATCGCCGGACGGACGAACGCCGCCGTCACCTCACGGTGCGCAGGCCCAGTGGCCCCGCGATCTCCTCCGCCATGACGCGGCCCGCCTCCGCCTCCAGGACCTCGTCGCCGAGTCCCTGGTCGGTGTCCAGGCCGTCCAGCTCCGCGAGGGGCTGGTTCAGGCGGACGTGGGCGACCACCGACTGCAGTGCCCGCAGGGTCGCCGAGGCCGTCGAGCCCCAGTTGGAGAAGTACGAGAACTGCCACCACCACAGCGCCTCCGTGGTGCGGCCCGCCCTGTAGTGGGCCATGCCGTGGCGCAGGTCGGTGATGACGTCGGTCAGGTCGTCGGAGATCCGCGCCGGCACGGACGCCTTGCGCGGCTCGTACGGGTCGAAGACCTCCGAGTAGACGTCGATGGGTTCCAGCAGCCGGGCGAGGTTCTCGCGCAGTTCGTCGACGTCGGGCTCCGGGCCCAGGTCGGGCTCGTAGCGCTCGTCGGGCACGATGTCCTCGTGCGCGCCGAGCCGCCCGCCCGCCAGGAGGAGCTGGGAGACCTCCAGCAGCAGGAACGGGATGGCCGATTCCGGCTCGTCCCCCTTCGCCACCTCGGTGACGGCGACCAGGAAGCTCTCCACCTGGTCGGCGATCTGGACGGCGAAGTCGTCGGGGTCGGGGCTCGTCGCGTGCAGTGTGGCGTCAGACATCTAGGAGTCGTCTCCCCTCGAAGGCACGGCCGAGCGTGACCTCGTCCGCGTATTCCAGGTCTCCGCCCACCGGGAGGCCGCTGGCCAGGCGGGTGACCTTGAGGCCCATCGGTTTGATCATGCGGGCGAGATACGTGGCGGTGGCCTCGCCCTCCAGGTTCGGGTCCGTGGCCAGGATCAGCTCGGTGACCGTGCCGTCCGCGAGGCGCGCGAGGAGTTCCCGGATGCGCAGGTCGTCGGGGCCGACGCCGTCGATGGGGCTGATCGCACCGCCGAGGACGTGGTAGTGACCGCGGAACTCACGGGTCCGCTCGATCGCCACGACGTCCTTGGGCTCCTCCACGACGCAGATGACGGACGGGTCGCGGCGGGTGTCGCGGCAGATGCCGCACAGCTCCTCCTGGGCGACGTTCCCGCAGGTCGCGCAGAAGCGGACCTTCGCCTTGACTTCCATCAGGGCGTGCGCGAGACGCCGTACGTCCGCGGGTTCCGCCTGCAGGACGTGGAAGGCGATCCGCTGCGCGCTCTTGGGACCGACGCCGGGCAGCCGCCCGAGCTCGTCGATGAGGTCCTGGACCACGCCTTCGTACAACGGACTGCCGCCCTTCCTGGGTTCCTTCAGTTCATACGCTAGTTGGCCGAGCCTGTCCCAGAAAGGCGGCAGGACCGCTCAGAAGAGTCCGGGCAGCCCCCCGCCGCCCAGGCCCTCGGCCAGCGGGCCGAGCTTCTGCTCCTGGAGCGCCCGGGCGTTCTCGTTGGCGGCGTGCACGGCCGCGACGACCAGGTCGGCGAGGGTCTCGGTGTCCTCCGGGTCGACGGCCTTCGGGTCGATCCGCAGCGCCCGCAGTTCACCGGAGCCGGTGACGGTCGCCCGCACCAGGCCGCCGCCCGCCTGCCCCTCGACCTCCGTCTGCGCCAGTTCCTCCTGCGCCCGCTGCAGGTCCTGCTGCATCTTCTGGGCCTGCTGGAGCAACTGCTGCATGTTGGGCTGGCCACCACCGGGGATCACGATCAGCTCCTCTTCGGTGCACGTCCGGCACGGGACGTCCGCGCTTCCATCGGGGTGCGCACCCGTCTGCGTTGTCGTTCGGGACGAGCCTACGTGGTTGCCGCGGACCGCGCCCCGGCACTCTTTCGAGTGAGGCAAATCCGATCCCTATACCTGATCAAGCACCACGTTCGGGGTAAAAGCAGTGAAACCCCATCATCGCCACCCATTGGGCGGTAGGAAGGATTTCGGCGCCCTGCCGTCGCCACGGCATCAGGCGTCACAGCGGCGTCGCACGGACGTCACGCACCGTGATTCAGAGGGAGTGCCGGGTGGGGAAGCCGGAGATGCAGCCCGAGGATCCGCCTCACGACGGCCGCGGCGCGGGCGCCGCCCGGCCGGGGACGGGAGACCTCACCGGGCGGGCCTTTCCGCTCGGCGACTGGGAGGACCCCGCCCAGCGGCTGGACGAGCTGTACCGGTGGGTGGAGCGCGGCGCGCTCGACACCGCCGACTGGTACCTCGCCGACCGGACGGGCAAGCGGCGCGGGGCGCGGGCCCTGCGCCGCGGCACCGTCGGGGGCGCGGTCACCGGGGCCGCGCTGCACCTGCTGGACCTGACGGACGTCCTGGCCGGGGCGGCGCCCTGGGGGTACCTGGCGCTGCTGCTGGCGGCGGCGTGCGTGGCGGCCGACCGGTACTTCGGGGTGACGTCCGGCTGGATGCGGGACGTCGCGACCGCGCAGGCCGTGCAGCGGCGGCTCCAGGCGCTCCAGTTCGACTGGGCCTCCGAGTGCGTGCGGGAGGTCCTCGGGCCGACGGAGGGCACGGCGGGCGAGGCCGCGGAGCGGTGCCTGGGAGTGCTGCGGCGCTTCTCGGAGGACGTGACGGAGCTGGTGCGGGCCGAGACCGCGGACTGGATGACGGTGTTCCGCACCGGCTCCGCGCCGCTCGGCATGCAGGCGTCCGCCCCCGGCGCGCCCCGCCCCGAGCCGGGCACGCCCGGCGGCCGCTTCCCCCTGCCCGGCTCGGGGACCCGCCCGAACATGCCGCGGCAGCGGCCGCCCGAGCCGCGGTGACCGCGGGCCCGGGCCGGTCGGCGGTCCACGGGAGTCGTCACTCCTTGTCGTAGACGAGCCGTTCCCCGGTGCTCGCGTTCACGCGTTCCAGGGTGCCGTCCGGCCGGAGGGTCAGCTCGGTGGCGGCGCCCGGTGAGCACGCGGTCCGGGGGCCGCTGCGCACGCTGGACGGTCCGAGGGACAGGGGCCCTCCGTCGCCCGGTTCCCCGCTCAGCTCGGCGACGAAGACGCAGCGGTAGTCGCCGCCGCCCTCGACCGGCCCCTCCGCGGTGAGGGACATGACGGCGTCCCCCACCTCGCCCTGCCGGAGCGTCAGCCGCCGGGTGTGCCGGCCGGACGCGTTGTCGATGGTGGTGGTCCAGGTGCCGAGGTACGCCTCCGGCACCGGCCCGTCCGTGGACGGCGGGGCCGAGTCGCCGGCGGTCGGGTCCGGGTCCGGGGTACTGGGGCCGGCTGATCCGCGTGCGCCCGTGGCGGTCGGGGACGGCTTGGAGCCGCCGTCCGTCCGGTCGGCGTTCCCCTTGTTCATCAGCGCGTACACGGAGCCGCCCGCGGCCAGGGCGACCACCAGCGCGATGACGACGAGCAGCACGGTGGAGCGGCCGTTGCCGCCGGGCGGGGGCTGCTGGGGCGCCTGCGGGCCGCCGTAGGGGGGAGCGGCGGGGCCGGGGGAAACGGGGTACGGCGGACGGGGGTGGGACGGCACGCCGTACGGCGGGGACGTGGTGGCGGGCGCCGGGCCGCCGCCCGGGTGGTGGGCGGCCGGAGCGTGGCGGGCGCCCGGCCAGGCGGGGGCGGTGGGCTGGTGCGGGAAGCCGTACGCCGGGGCGGGGCCTGGGTGGGGCGTGCCCGGGGCGGGCATGGGCGGTTGCGAGCCGGGGGCGGGCGGGGGCGCCGGTGCGCCTTGTGGGGCGGGCGGGGCGGGTGGAGTGGGGGGAGGTGTCTGTGGTGTCCCGGCCGCACGCGGCGCTGCCGCGCCGTCCGGCGGCCCACCGGCAGCCGGGCCCGGCGCCCGCCGCGCCCCGGCGTCCCGGCCGGGTGCCCCGGCGGCTCCCCCGCCGTCCGCCCCGCCCTGCTTCTCGAACCGCGGCGTGGCACCGGCCCCCTCCCGCCGCCCGGAACCGTCGGGCGGACCGGCCGACGCGCCCGGAGCCGGCGCCACGGGAGAACCCGGAGCCGGCGCCGCCGGAGCAGCGCCCGGGGCCGCGCCCACCGAGCCCGCCGGTCCCACCGAGCCCGCCGGTCCAGCCGGCCGTCCCGGCTCCGCCGGAGCCGGCGGCGGGACGGCCGGCAGGACCGGCGGCGGGGCCGTCGTCGTCGGGTCCTCCGTGTCCAGCAGGCGGACCGCGTGCCGGCCCAACTGGGCGACCAGGGACGCCGGGAGCCACGGGTCGCGGGACCGGCCGTCGGTGACGGTGTCCTCCGCACCCGTGCGTTCCAGGATGCGGTCCAGGGCCGGCCGGGCGGCCGGGTCCTTCGCGAGGCAGTCGCGGACCAGGTCGGCGATGCCCTCGGGCACCCCGGTCAGGTCCGGCTCCTCCTGGGCGATGCGGAACATCAGCGCGTGCACGCCGCTGTGGGCGGTGCCGAAGGGCAGCCTGCCGGTGGCGGCGTACGCGAGGACGGAGCCGAGGCAGAAGATGTCGCAGGCGGGGGTGATGCGGTCGCCGCGCACCTGCTCGGGCGCCATGAAGCCGGGCGATCCGACGACCACCCCGGTACGGGTCACGCCCGCGTCCGTCACGGTCTCCAGGGCCCGCGCTATGCCGAAGTCGATGACGCGCGGCCCGTCGATGGTCACGAGCACGTTGGACGGCTTGAGGTCGCGGTGGACGATCCCGGCGGCGTGGATGTCCTTCAGCGCGTGCGCGAGACCGGCCGCGAGGATACGCACCGACCGCTCCGGCAGCGCGCCGTGGTCGTGGCCGACGATCCGCTCCAGGCTCGGCCCGGCGACGTAACCGGTCGCCAGCCACGGCACCGGGGCCTCCGTGTCGGCGTCGAGGACGGGCGCGGTCCAGAAGCCGCCCACCTGCCGCGCGGACCGCACCTCCTGCCGGAAACGCGCCCGGAACTCCTCCTGCCGGGCCAGCTCCGCCCGCACCAGTTTCACGGCCACGGTGCGCCCCCGGTCCGAGCGGGCCAGATAGACGTACCCCATGCCCCCTGCGCCGAGCCGCGCCAGCAACCGGTAGGCACCGATCCGCTGCGGATCTCCCGGCCCGAGCTTCTCCATCGCCCCCGCCGCCCTTCCCCCACACGAACAACAGGCCGAGGATAGTGCCGGTTCGGGGGTGCGACGGGCGAGCGGGCACCCGCCCCCGGCCCTTTGCGCTCCGCCCCGCCCCGGCCGTACGCGCCCCGCCACCGGCCGGGCGGCGGGCCGCCGGACGTCGACAACCTGTCGCTAAAACCCCCGGACCGCAGACAGGACGCCCATACCGCGTCCGCGGGGCGGACATCTACGCTCGCCCGCATGACCCCTCAGCCCAACCCCGAGGCGGGCGCCGCCGTCAAGGCCGCGGACCGCGCGCACGTGTTCCACTCCTGGTCCGCGCAGGAGCTCATCGACCCGCTCGCCGTCGCCGGCGCGGAGGGGTCGTACTTCTGGGACTACGACGGCAAGCGGTAC
>DASTDN010000648.1:0-13272 GCA_035710365.1 Streptomyces sp.
CGCCGGGGCCGGACACGACCGGACCCGCCGACGCGCCGGCCGCGCTCCATGCGGCCGGCGCGTCGGCGTGCCCGGGGAAGGGGAGCGGGTGGCCGGGACGACAGGCGCGCGAGGCCGGGCACCGGGCCGCGGGCTGGAATCTCCGCCGCGGTCCCCGGCCGCGGGAGTGACCGGAGACCCCGTGCCGCGGAAGTGACCGGAGAGGCGGTCCCGAGGGCGGGCCGGGACGGGGCCCGCCGGGGGGCCGCGATGCGGGCGGGGGCTGTGGGCCGTATCACACCTCACGGGGTGCGTGGCACCACTTCGGCCCGAATGTGGCCGACTGTGGCCGACGGCCCCTGTCGAGCCCGGCACGGTCACGAGATATCTTGATGTCGAGCAATGTTGCAGACGTGGAGCGGAGCACCCGGTGACTGACTCGACCATCATCTACACGCACACTGACGAGGCCCCGGCCCTGGCAACGTATTCCTTCCTGCCGGTGGTCCGGGCGTACGCCTCGCAGGCGGGTGTCGCCGTCCAGACGCGGGACATCTCGCTGGCCGGGCGCATCATCGCCGTCTTCCCGGAGTACCTCACGGCGGAGCAGCGCATCCCGGACGCGCTCGCCGAGCTGGGCGAGCTGGCCACGACGCCCGAGGCCAACATCATCAAGCTGCCGAACATCTCGGCGTCGATCCCGCAGCTCAAGGCCGCTGTCGCCGAGCTGCAGGCCCAGGGCTACGCGCTGCCGGACTACCCGGACGACCCGAAGACGGACGAGGAGCGCGACATCCGCGCCCGCTACGACAAGGTCAAGGGCAGCGCCGTGAACCCGGTGCTGCGCGAGGGCAACTCCGACCGCCGCGCCCCGGCGTCGGTGAAGAACTACGCCAAGAACCACCCGCACCGCATGGGCGCCTGGACCAAGGAGTCCAGGACGAACGTGGCGACGATGGGTGAGAACGACTTCCGCTCCACCGAGAAGTCCGTGGTGATCGCCGAGGACGGCGCGCTGCGGATCGAGCTGGTCGGGGACGACGGCACCACCACCGTGCTGCGCGAGTCCGTGCCGGTGCTCGCCGGTGAGGTCGTCGACGCCTCCGTGATGCGGGTCGCCGCGCTGCGCGAGTTCCTCACCGCGCAGGTCGCCCGCGCGAAGCAGGAGGGCGTGCTGTTCTCCGTGCACCTGAAGGCCACGATGATGAAGGTCTCCGACCCGATCGTCTTCGGCCACGTGGTGCGCTCCTTCTTCCCCAAGACGTTCGCGAAGTACGGCGAGGTCCTCGCCGCGGCCGGCCTCTCCCCGAACGACGGCCTCGGCGGCATCCACAAGGGCCTGGAGAACCTGCCCGAGGGCGCCGAGATCAAGGCCTCCTTCGACGCCGAGCTGGCCGAGGGCCCGGAGCTGGCCATGGTCGACTCCGACAAGGGCATCACCAACCTGCACGTCCCGTCGGACGTCATCGTGGACGCCTCCATGCCGGCGATGATCCGCACCTCCGGCCACATGTGGGGCCCGGACGGGCAGGAGCACGACGCGCTCGCCGTCCTGCCGGACTCCTCCTACGCCGGTGTCTACCAGGCCGTCATCGACGACTGCCGCGCCCACGGCGCCTACGACCCGTCGACCATGGGCTCGGTCCCGAACGTCGGCCTGATGGCGCAGAAGGCCGAGGAGTACGGCAGCCACGACAAGACCTTCGAGATCCCCACCACGGGCACCGTCCGCCTGGTGGACGGCAGCGGCACCGCCCTCCTGGAGCAGACCGTGTCCGCCGGTGACATCTTCCGCGCCTGCCAGACCAAGGACGCCCCGGTCCGCGACTGGGTGAAGCTGGCCGTCACCCGGGCCCGCGCGACCGGCGCCCCGGCCGTCTTCTGGCTCGACGAGACCCGCGCGCACGACGCCAACCTGATCGCCAAGGTCAAGCAGTACCTCCCCGAGTACGACACCGACGGCCTGGAGATCAAGATCCTCAGCCCGGTGGAGGCCACCGCGTTCTCCGTGGAGCGCATCCGCCGCGGCGAGGACACCATCTCCGTCACGGGCAACGTCCTGCGCGACTACCTGACCGACCTGTTCCCGATCCTGGAGCTGGGCACCAGCGCCAAGATGCTGTCGGTCGTCCCGCTGATGGCGGGCGGCGGCCTGTTCGAGACGGGCGCCGGCGGCTCGGCGCCCAAGCACGTCCAGCAGCTCGTCAAGGAGAACTACCTGCGCTGGGACTCGCTCGGCGAGTTCTTCGCCCTGGTGCCGTCCCTGGAGCAGTTCGCGAAGGTCACGGGCAACGCCCGCGCCCAGGTCCTGGCCGACGCCCTCGACCGCGCCACGGCGACCTTCCTCAACGAGGACAAGTCCCCGACCCGGCGCGTCGGCGGCATCGACAACCGCGGCAGCCACTTCTACCTGTCCCTGTACTGGGCGCAGGAGCTGGCGCGGCAGACCGAGGACGCGGAGCTGGCGAAGGCCTTCGCGGCGTTCGCCGAGACCCTCGCGGCGAACGAGCAGAAGATCGTCGAGGAGCTGAACGCCGTGCAGGGCAAGCCGGCGGAGATCGGCGGCTACTACCGGCCCGACCCGGCGAAGGCGGCCGAGGTCATGCGCCCGTCGGCCACCTGGAACGAGGCCCTCGCGTCCCTGGGCTGACCCACACCGTCCGGGCGGTCGTGACCGCCCGGACACCCGTGGCCCGCCACCGAGAGGTCCCCGGCAGCAGCACGCCGCCGGGGGCCTCTCGCGTCCCCGGACGCCGACGCCCCGCGGACCCGGTGGCGGCCGTGTCCGGCCGGGCGGTCCTCCTGCGGCCGCGCGGCGCGCCCACCGGCCGGAGCACTCCCGCGCGACAGCCGCCCGGCCGGACACGACGCTGGGGGAATGACCGAGGAGACCGTCGCGACGACCGCCCAGCCCCCGCCGCCGGTGCGGGACTGGCCCGCCCTCGACCTGGAGGGCACGGAGTTCGACCCTGTCCTCTCCGGGCTGATGCGCGAGGGCCCGCTGACCCGGATCAGGCTGCCGCACGGCGAGGGCTGGGCCTGGCTGGCGACGCGCTACGAGGACGTGCGGCTGATCACGAACGACCCGAGGTTCGGCCGCGCCGAGGTGGCGCGGCGTCAGGTCACCCGGATGGCACCGCACTTCAAGCCGCGTCCCGGCTCGCTCGCCTTCGCCGACCAGCCCGACCACAACCGGCTGCGCAAGGTGGTCGCCCCCGCCTTCACGGTGAGCGCGGCGGCAAGGCTGCGGCCCCGCGCGCAGGCGATCCTCGACACCCTCGTGGCCTCGGTCGTACGCGACGGGCCGCCCGCGGATCTGGTCGAGCGGGTCCTGGAGCCGTTCCCGATCGCCGCGGTCAGCGAGATCATGGGCGTGCGGGCCGCGGACCGCGAGCGGGTGCACGGCTGGACGCGGCAGATCATCTCCACGTCCGGCGGCGCCGAGGCCTCCGAGCGCGCCAAGCAGGGCCTGTATGCGTGGATCACGGACACGGTCCGGGCCCGGGCGGACGCCACCGGCGACGACGTGTACGCCCTGCTGGGTGCGGCCGTCGCGGGCGGCGCGCTGTCCGAGGAGGAGGCCGTGGGGCTGGCCGGGCCGTTGCAGATCGGCGGCGAGGCCGTCACCCACAACAGCGGCCAGATGCTGTTCCTGCTGCTGACCCGGCCCGAGCTGATGGCCCGGATGCGGGAGCGGCCCGACGAGCGTGCCGCGGTCCTGGAGGAACTGCTGCGCCACGTCCCGCACCGCAGCTCGGTCGGTCTCGCCCGCATCGCGCTGGAGGACGTCCGGCTGCACGGCCGGCTCATCGCGGCGGGCGACCCCGTGTACGTGTCGTACCTGGCCGCCAACCGCGACCCCGCCGTGTTCCCCGACCCGGACCGCATCGACCCCGGCCGCGACCCCAACCCGCATCTGGCGTTCGGCAACGGACCGCACTTCTGCACCGGCGCCGTACCGGCCCGGATGCTGACGGAGCTGCTGGTGGGGACGGTCCTGGACCGGCTGCCGGGGCTGCGGCTCGCCGTGCCGCCCGAGCGGGTGCCCTGGCGGCGGCGGACGATGATCCGCGGCCCGCGCGGCCTGCCCTGCACATGGTGAGGCGGGCGGACCGCGCGGGGACGGACCGGGCCCTCAGATCCGCATCCAGGGGGTCACGACGGTGTCCCCGGCCGCGTGCAGCCGCAGCGCGAAGGGACCGGCGGGCCGTACGTCACCGGTGAAGCGGCCCATGTCGTCGGCCGTGAGCGGCATCGCGGTCCGTGGCCCGCCGAGCACCTCTATGCGGGCCGGCTGCGGCGGCAGCACCTGCCCGATGAGGCCGTCGTCGGTCACCTCCACGTCCACGGTCACCTCGCCCGCCGTGAACGTCAGCATCCGCGGCACGTCCGCCTCCCCCCGCACCGCCACGGCGTCCTCCAGCGAGTCGAACACCAGCTCCGCGACCCGGGCCTCCAGGTCGTGCAGCGCGAAGGCGTCCACGGCCAGTTGCAGCAGATGGGGCGGCACCGGGTCGAGGACAGCGGCGGCCTGCCGCAGCTCCTCCTCCAGCACGGCGTCGGCCAGCTCCTCGTCCTCCGGCGCACGGCGCCCGCCCCCCGCGGGGACGGGGCCGGAGGAACACGGTCCGCACGAGCCGCCGTGGGTGTCGTCGTCGCCGCTCATGTCGTCCCTTTCGATTCCAGCCGTGCCCGCAGCCTGCGCAGACAGCGCTGCCGCGTCGGTCCGATACTGCCGACCGCGATACCGAGCGCGGCGGACATCTCCTGGTAGCTGGGCGGCGGCGAGGCCATGAGCGCCCGCAGCAGCTCCCGGCACCGCTCGCCGAGGCAGTCGAGTTCCTGCCACACCAGGCGCAACCGCTCGCTCTGGGCGGCGGCATCCTCCGAGTCGAGCACCGACTGCTCCGGCGTGCGCTCGTCGCTGGCGCGGTCCAGGAGCTGCGGATCGTCCGTCGGAGTGGTGCGCCGCAGCGCCTTCAGCACCTTCAGGCACTCGTGCCGCGCGGTGCTCGCGAGCCAGGCGCCCGCCTTGTCGGGTTCCCGCAGCCGCCCGAGATGCTGCGCGAAGCGGAACCACACTGTCTGGTACACCTCGTGCGCGTCGGCGTCGGAGAGACGGTGCCCGCGCACCACCGACCACACCAGTGGGCTCAGCCCTTCCACGATCGCCTTCCAGGCCGCCGCGTCCCCGTCGACGGCGGACTGGACTAACGAGCCGACATCTGTTCGGTCCACGGTCCCACCCCTTGTATACGACCTGTCATCGTACGCCGAGGAGGGGGCCGTACCCGCTTTCATGAACGCGGAACCGATGGGACTACGGGCACAGAACGCCAGGTCGGCGGCCTGAGTGCCGGAGCCTGCACGCCGTGCACGTCGGCCACGGCGGTGTTCAGGGAGAGCAGTTGGCGCAGGGCCGCACGCGGGTCGCTCTCCTTGTGGGCCGTCATGTGCGCCGCGACCATGCCGACGGCCACGGGGGTGGCGAAGGAGGTGCCGCTCCAGTGCGCCGGCCCCGCGAACACCGTGCGCTCCGGGTCGCCCGGGGCGTCCCCGCCGTCCGCGCTCAGCACGCCGCTGTGCTGCGGGTGCTGGCAGGTGCAGACGTAACCGGAGCCGTAGCGGCAGGTGTCGTAGGTGGTGTGCTGGTAGACGTAGGGGACGGGAGCGTCGAAGCCCGTCAGGGCGCTGACGAGCCGCTCACCCGGGGAGTGGGCCCGCACCCAGTCGCCGTAGTTGCTGAAGCAGGCGCCCGCCTCGCCGTCGCTGCGCAGCGCGCCGACCGAGAGCACGGCCTCGGCGTAGCCGGGCGAAGCGGCGTAGGCGGCGGGCCAGAAGGGCGCCGTGCCGCCGTTGTTGCCGGCGGCGGCGACCAGCAGGGTGCGCTGCCCGGACAGGGCGGTCATGAAGGTCTCCAGGCCGAGCAGGCCGTCGGTGCCGCCGTTCGACGTGCCCGCGGACAGGCTGAGGATGTCCGGCCAGCCGTGCCGCTCGACGGCCTCGAAGAGCCGCCCGCCGAACTCCGACTCCAGTACGGCGCCCGCGTCGTTGAGGCCGCCGCCGACCGTGATGCGGGTGTTGGGCGCCACGGCGGCGACGAGCCCGGCGATGAACGTGCCGTGTCCCCCGTACTGCCGCAGCACGCCCTCGTCGTCGGTCTCGGAGGCCTGCGGGTCCCCGTCGGTGTGGGCGAGCGGCGGCCAGGACCGGTAGTCGTGCGTGAGGCCGGTGTCGACGACGAGGATCCGCACCGCGGTGTCCGGGTCGTAGGGGCCCTCGGCCGGGGCCGGGTTGGGCGGCTGGCCGGCCGCCGCCGGCACGGGCTCGTCCCCCGGGCAGGCGTTCACGGCGATCGACACCACGTGGTTGCGGGAGACGAGGGGGCGGCCCGCGCGGGACTCGGTCTCGCGCAGCGCCTCCAGGGCGAGTGCGACGGAGCGGTCCGGGCCGCGCCCGCCCCCGCCGGGGTCGCCGACCTGGATGCGGGTGACGCCGGAACGATTCGTCCGCGGTCCGGCGCGGCGCACCCGGCCCTCGGCGGAACCGGCGGCGCCCGCGACGTACCGGCGCACGGTGTCCTCGACGAGCACGGCCTCGTCGCCGTCTCTGGCGAGGACGACACCTCTCTCATGGAGGAACTCGCCTGATTCGTCGGGTCCGATCGCCAGCGGGACGTCGGGCATGGAACGCTGAATGTGGTCGAACTGCTCGTGGAATCGGTGCGGTGCCAAGGCATCTCCTCCGGTCTCGGCGGCGGTTGTCAGTCAGAGCGCCGGAAGCGCGGATTGATACAGCACCGAACCGGTGTGAGGCGTGCCGGTGCCACTACCATCCGAGGCGTGACAGCGGGATGCGATGCGGTTCACGACCTGCTTCCGATGGTGTTCGCCGCGCCCGGGGAGGCCCTCGCCGGTGCGGAGGGGATACTCGCGGGCGGTCCCGCGCCGCTGTGCGCCTCCGTCGCGCACCAGGTGATCGGCATCTGGCAGCGGGACTTCGGGGATCTGCGGCTCGCCCTGTGGCATCTGCGGCGCGCCCGCGCGCTCGCGGCCCGCGCCGACAGCGCCGAACGGGAGGCGGACGTCCTCGCCACGCTCGGGGTGGCGCTGGTGCACGCGGGCCGCACCCGGGAGGGGCTCGACGCGTTCGAACGGGGGGTGCGGCGCGGCGCGGGCCACACCCGGGCCCGGGTGCTGTACCGGCGGGCGTACGTGTGGTGGGTGCTGGGCCGCCACCGTGAGGCACTGGAGGACGTACGGCGGGCCGCGCCCGTGCTGCGGCAGGCGGGCGACGTGATCTGGACCGCCCGGGCGTACACGCTGCGCGCCACGGTGCATCTGGCGCTGGGCGCGGTGGACCGGGCCATGGCCGACTTCACGGCGGCCGAGGCGCTGTGGGGCACCACCGGGCAGGAGCACGACAAGGCGGACGCGGTGGAGAGCCGGGGCCTGGCCGCGTTCCGTTCCGGCGACGTCCCGGCGGCGCTGCGGCTGCTGGACGAGGCGGAGGAGCGGTACGCGAAGCTGGGCACGCCGACGTTCATGCTGAACATCCGGCGCTGCGATGTGCTGATGGCGGCCGGGCTGGCGCCGGAGGCGCTGGCCGAGGCGGACGCGGCGATCACGGCGCTGGACGGGATCGGCGGGCAGCCGACGCGCAAGGCCGAGCTGCTGCTGGCCGCCGCGCGGGCGGCCCGGCTGGCGGGCGATCCGGGGACCGCGACCGCGCGGGCGGCGGTCGCGGTGCGGCTGTTCACGGGGCAGCGCCGCACGTGGTGGGAGACGCACGCCCGGCTGGTGCTGATCGAGGCGCGGGTGGCCGCGGGCCGCCGTTCGGGGCGGCTCGTCGCGGACGCCGCCGAAGTGGCCCGGCGGCTGGCCTCGTTCGGGGCGCCGGCCGCGCCGGAGGCGTCGCTGCTGGCGGGCCGGGTCGCGCTGAGCCTGGGCTGGACGGCGGACGCGGAGCGGCACCTGGCCGTGGCCGCGCGCAGCCGGCGCAGCGGCCCCCCGTCGGCCCGGGTGACGGGCTGGGTGGCGCAGGCGCTGCGGGCGCGGGCCGCGGGGTCGGCGCGGGGTGTCCTGGAGGCCTGCCGGCGCGGCCTGGACGTGCTGGACGAGCACCGGATGACGCTGGGCGCCTCCGAGCTGCGGGCGCGGGCGACGGCGCAGGGCGCGGAGCTGGCGGCGCTGGCGCAGCGCGCGAGCCTGGTGTCGGGCGGGCCGCGGCGGCTGCTGGTGTGGAGCGAGCGGTGGCGGGCCACGGTGCTGTCGGCGCCGCCGACCCGGCCGCCAGCCGATCCGTCGCTGCTCAGCGGGCTGACCGCGTTCCGGGAGATCGCGGCGCGGGCGGAGAACGCCCGGCGGGAGGGCCGCCCGGTGCCCGCCCTGGACCGTGAACAGCGGCGGCTGGAGCGGGAGATCCGGTCCCGCACCCTGCACATCCGGGGTGACGTCTCGGGCGACGGGCACCGCTTCGACCCGGCGCGGCTGCTGGAGCGGCTGGGCGACGACACGCGGCTGGTGGAGCTGGCCGTGCTGGACGGGCGGGTCCACGTCCTGCTGTGCGGGCAGGGGCGGGTGCGGCGGTTCGAGGCGGGGTGGCTGGCGGACGCCGAGAAGGAGGCGGAGTTCGTGCAGGCCGGGCTGCGCAGGCTGGCCCACCCGGGTGCCGATGCCCGGCTGCCGGTGGTGGAGGCCGCGGGCCGCCGGCTGGAGGAGCTGCTGCTGGGGCAGGCGGCCGGGCACCTGGGTGCCGGCCCGGTCGTGGTGGTGCCGCCGGGACGGCTGCACCGGGTGCCGTGGGCGCTGCTGCCGTCGCTGCGGGAGCGGGTGGTGAGCGTGTCGCCGTCGGCGAGCAGTTGGCTGCGTGCCCGGGAGACGGCGCCGCCGCCGGACGGCCGCCGGGTGCTGGTGCGCGGTCCGGGGCTCGCGTCGCGGGGCGCGGAGGTGCTGGAGCTGGCCGGACGGTACGCGGCTCCGACGGTTCTGGAGGACGACGACGCGCGGGTCGGGCGCGTGCTGGACGAGCTGGACGGCGCCGCGCTCGCGCACATCGCCGCGCACGGCACGTTCCGCGCGGACAGCCCGTTGTTCTCGGCGCTGCGGATGGCGGACGGGCCGCTCATCGTGCACGACTTCGAGCGCCTGGCCCGCAGCCCGTACCGCATCATCCTGTCCTGCTGCGACACGGCGCGGTTCGCGTCGGTGGGCGCCGACGAGCTTCTTGGCCTGGTCACCGCGCTGCTGCCGCTGGGCACGGCGGGCGTCGTGGCGTGCAGCGCGCCGGTCAACGACGCCGCGGTGGTGCCGCTGATGCTCGCCCTGCACGAGGGCGCGGGCAACGGCCTCCCGCTGGCGGAGGCGCTGCGCGACGCGCGGGCGGCGATGCCGGGGGACGCGGTGCACCAGGCGACGGGCTGGGCCTTCTCGGCGTTCGGCGCCGCGTGAGCCCGCCGGACGCCGGGGCGGGTGCCGCTCCCCGTCGCCCGCGGCCCGGCGGCGCCCCGTCCGAGTCCGCCGTCGGCAAGACGCCGCGGGAGCGCGGACAGATCCGGGGCGTGCTCCCGCGCCCGGCCGGCCCGGTCGCCGGGGCCGCCTCCCGCCGCCCGGGCGACCGCGCGGCCCGGCTGCGCGGGCCCGCCGCCCGTGAGCTCCCCCTCGCGGGCGTCCCGCCGTCCCCGTCTCACGCGGTGCGGGACTCCGGCAGCCGGACGAGCCAGGGCAGGGCGCTGCGGTCCCCGGAGCCGAGCCGGGCGTAGGCGCTGTACAGGTGGTTGCCGACGGTGCGGACGGACAGGGTGAGGTGTTCGGCGATCTGCCGGTTGGTCAGTCCCGCGGCGGCGAGGGCGACGATCTGCCGCTGCCGGGCGGTGAGTTCGCCGAGCACCAGCCCGGACAGCGCCGGGGTGCGGGCACCCTGGCAGCGCCGGGCGAGGGAGGCGGCCCGGGTGCGGGAGGTACGCGCGGCGCTGGGGTCGCGGTGGAGTCCGGCCGCCTGGGCGTGGGCCTCCGCCGCGAACAGCAGGAACCCGCGCCGCTCCAGTTCCTCCGCCGCCCGGACCAGGGCGTGGGCGTCGCCGCGGGCGAGCGCGTCGGCGTGGGCGGCGAACACCCCGGTGAGCCGGCCCGCCGCCCGCTCGGGCACACCGAGACGCACGGCGTCGTAGGGGCCGTACGGGTCGGGGCCGGCCGGTCGGTCGGCGGTTCCGGGGAGCGCGGACGCGGGTCCGTCCACGGCCGCGGCCTCGGCGGGCCGGCCGGCGGCGAGGGCGAGTTCGGTGCGGCAGGCGAGGTGGTCGCCGGTGTGACGCAGGCCTTCCCCGGCCCAGGCGGCGGCCTCGCGCAGTTCGCCGCGCAGCCGCGCGAACCGGGCGCGCACGGCGGCGTACCCGGCGGGCACGGGCTCGGCGCCTTCCGTCGCGAGCCACTCCCCCACGGGTGCGTGGGTGTGCCGTACGTCGGCCCGTTCGACGGCCGCCTCCAGGGCCGCCGCCTCGGCGTCGAGGGCGGGGCGGCACCTGCCGGGCGGCCCGGACAGCCGCGCGGCCCGCAGCCGTCCGGCGGTGGCCCGCAGGACGGGCCCGTACAGCGGGTGGGCGAGCCGGACCGCGCCGTCCTCGTCCACGTGCACGAGGCCCTCGCACTCCAGGTGTTCGAGGACACGCAGGGCGCAAGGGCCGTACGGAACCGTGTCACCGGGGCGGGAGGCGTCGGCCGGGGGGCTGTTCCGCACCGCGCCTGCCGGGCCGTCCGGCGGGTCGGCCGGTACGGCCGGCGCCCGGGCCGGGCCGTCGGCCGTGCGGTGCGGGACGTCCAGGGGCAGGGGTTCGGCGAAGGCGAGACGGTCCAGGATCTCGCGTTCGGCGGGGGCGGTCCGGGCGAGCACGCGCGCCGTGTGGTCCCGGAGCGTCGCGGTGACCGGGACCGGGCCGCGCCACGCCCACGTGTCGGTGCCGGGCACCGGGGTGAGGAGACCGTGCTCGCGCACCCCGTCCAGCAGGGCCCGCAGCAGACGCAGATCACCCTGGCACAGGCGGTGCAGCCGGTTCGCGGTGAGCGGTTCCAGGGTGCGGCCCGCGCCCGCCGCGAGCAGGTCGGCCGTGTCCTCGCGGGACAGTGGTCCCAGGGCGAGGCGCGGCAGCAGTTCGCCGGTCCACAGGCGGGTGACGGCGCTGGGCGCGGTGGCTCCGTCGGTGGTGACGACGATCAGCCGGGTGCGGCCGTGCACGGCGAGCTGGTGGACGAGGGCCGCGGAGGCGTCGTCGAGGAGGTGGGCGTCGTCGACGAGGAGCAGCCGTACGCCGCACAGCAGGCGGACCGCCCCGTGCAGGGTGACCGGTTCGGGCAGCAGGTGGGCGAACGCGGCGAAGGGGACCTCGCGCGCCTCGGGGGTGCCGGCCACGCGGGCGCAGGGCGTGCCGCGCACGGCCTCCGTGACGAGTCTGGTCTTGCCGCTGCCGGCCGGTCCGGTCACGACGATGCCGTGCCGGCCGGCCGCCGACGACCGGCGGACCAGTTCCCGTTCGTCCTCCCGGCCCGTGAACGGCCAGGGCAGTTCCAGTTTCCTCGCCTCTGGTTCGTATGTCGTCACCTCAGCATGAGCGCGGGTACTCACCGTTGATACAGGGTGAGTTGAGTAGCCCCCGACTCAGGCGGGCCGGCCGCCCGGCGGGCAGTCTGTCGGCATGACCGCAGCCCGCTACTGCTCGCTCGCCGAGGCACCGGGCCCCGCCTTCGCGCCGGGTCTGACCGCCGACCGGCTCGGCGCGCTGGTCGGCGGGCGCCGCATGTGGGTCAACGGCACGGTCCTGCACTACTACTTCTACGCCGACGAGCCCGGCCACCGGGACGGCGCCGGCGGCCCCGGCCGCTCGGGCCCCCCGCCCGGCTCCGTGATCTCGGTGCCCGGCGGGGGCGGGACGCGCCGGGTGTCCTGGGGCGGCTCCAAGGAGCAGCAGGACGTGGTGCGCGAGTGCTTCCAGGAGTGGAGCGGCCTCGGGATCGGGCTGCGGTTCCGGGAGGTCCCGGACCGTACGGAGGCCGAGTTGCGCATCGGGTTCCAGTCCGGGGCGGGCTCGTGGTCGGCAGTGGGGCGGGACGCGCTGCGGACCGCTCTGACGGAGCGCACCACGAACTTCGGCTGGGACCTGACCGCGCCGGGTGAACGCGGCACGGCTCTGCACCAGATCGGGCACGCGCTCGGCATGCTGCACGAGCACCAGAGCCCGTTCGCGGGCATCCACTGGGACGACGAGGCCGTGTACGCGGAGCTTGCGGGCCCGCCGAACCACTGGAGCCGGGAGAAGACCGACCGCAACATCCTGCGCGCGCTGGACCCGGCGGAGGCCAACAGTCCGGTCTGGGACCCGCAGTCGGTCATGGAGTACCCGTTTCCGTCCGGCCTGGTGCTGGAGCCGGAGCAGTACCGTGCGGGGCTGCGTTCGCCGGGCACACTGTCCGCGGCGGACAAGGAGTTCGCGCTGCGCTGGTACCCGCCGGCCGATGCGGCGGGGCCGCGCCCGCTGGTGCCGTTCCGTTCGGTGCCGCTCGGTCTCGCGCCCGGCGGGCAGGCGGACTTCGTCGTGGAGCCGGCGGAGACGCGTACGCACACGGTGGGTACGTTCGGCGACAGCGACACCGTCGTGGTGGTCTTCGAGGAGCGTGACGGCGAGCCGCGTTACCTCGTGGGCCGCGACGACGGCGGAACTCCCCGCAACGCCACGGTCCGGGCCCGTCTCGTGAAGGGCCGCCGTTATCTCGTCCGGGTGCGCCTGTACTCCGCCTGGGGTGCGGGCGGGAGCGCGGTCATGTGCTGGTGACCGCGGCCGTCACCCGGACTCCTGAGCCACTGTCCGGCACCGGGGGAATGGTCGGGGACGTCACCTTCTTGGGGGAGGGTGACGTCCCCGGCCGACACCGGGCGCGCCGCACCGCCGGGAACGGTCACGTCGGGGAGGGCGCCGCGCAGCGGGCGGGCGGGCCGTCGAGGCCGCTTCTGCCCGGCGCGGCTGTGGCCCGCCCGCATCGCGATGGCCGTCGGCCGGGTCGGCCACGGCCTGGTGGCCGGCGCCCTCGGTCGCCCGGGCCCGCCGACGCCGGTTCACGCGAGGTTGGATCCGGCCATCGGACTGTCCCGCCGGCCGGTCCCGGACTGCGCGTACCGGCACATTCGAGGCGGAGTACGGGGGTGTTCACGGGACGGGAGAGCACGTCGGTGGCCGAATCAGGACCAACGTGAACCCCGCTCCCCCGCAAGAAAACAATCAGCCACAATCACACTTCGGGTGAATCC
>DASTDN010000649.1:0-14984 GCA_035710365.1 Streptomyces sp.
GAGATCCTCGCGGCGGTCAGCAGGGGGTGAGGGCGCGGCGCCCCGGCCCCACCGCCTGCCGGGGGATGAGGTGCGGGGCGCGGTCGCGGGGCGGCGGCCGGAACGGCCACGCACCGCACCGCCCGAGCACCCGGAACGCCCGGTACGCGGAGGCGGCGGGCGGTTCTCCCCCGCTCCCCCGCTCCCCGGCCCCATGGCCGCGCGGCCGTCCTCAGGGCGTGGACGCCGCCTCACGGGCCCGAGCCCGCCCCTCCGGTCAGGGCGGGCGGCGTCACTCCGGGGCGCACGCGTCCAGGAAGGGCTCGACGGCCGCGCGCCAGGCCTCCGGCTGGTCGTAGTGCACGAGGTGGCCGGCGTCGGCCACCTCGGCGTACTGGCCGCGGGGCAGGACCCGCACCATCTCCTGGGCCTCGGCGCGGCCGAGTTCCCCGTCGAGCCCGCGCACCACGAGGGCGGGGCAGCGGACCTGCGCCAGCTCCTCCCAGTGCGCGTCGTAGACCCAGGTCTCGCGGGATCCGAGCATCTGGGCCGGTTCGAAGACGGGGCGCCAGCCGTCCTCGGACTCGGCCATCACCTCCGCGTAGAACTCGCCTCTGGACGGGTTGGGCCGCTCCACCCAGGGGTCGTCGCCGCCGAACCACTTGCGGACGTCCGCGAGCGTGGCGAAGGGCAGCGGCCACGCCCGGAACCACTCGCCCCACTCCCGCTGCGAGGCGGCGCCCAGCGCGGAGGCCCGCATGTCCAGGACCACCAGGCCGCGCACCAGGTCGGGGCGTTTAGCGGCGAGCTGCCAGGCGGTGAGCGCGCCCATCGCGTGTCCGACGAGGACGGCGGGGCCGAGGCCGAGCTGCTCCAGGGCGGCCTCGGCGTCCTCGACGTACGCCTCCCGGGTGAAGGCGGCGTCCTGCGGTTTCTCGCTCTGGCCGTGGCCGCGCTGGTCGAGGGCGACCGCGCGGTGGCGCTCGGAGATCCAGCGGGCCGTGGACGCCCAGTGCGAGGCGCGGCCCATCAGGCCGTGCAGCAGGAGCACGCCGGGCCGGGCCGGTGCCGTGTCCCGCGGTCCGGTGTCCTCCGCGGCGGGCGGGGTCGCGCCGTCCGGTGCCGACGGGTCCTTCGCCGGGCCGGTCTTGGGAGGGTCGCCGAACTCCCACGCCGCCAGGCGGACGCCACCCGCCCCGGTCACATCGATGCGCCGCATCATTCGCTCCGGCACCCCCCTAGCTCCGCGTGGACCGCTCGCCCCTGTCGAGCCGGACGGTCCGGTGAACCGTGTCCTGCCTGCCGTGCCCCTGGTGTGTCCGGCGGCCGGGCGGCGCGTGCCGCGCCACCTGTCCACCCCCGCAGATTACCGAACTAATATTCGAAAGCGGTCTTCTGCCGGACAACACCCCTCGTACGAGTGACCTCCAGACAGGAATGATCGCTTCCGCCGGGGGGAGATCTTCAGCGGGAGGCGGGCCGCTCGGGGAAATCGGTCCGCAGGGGACGACCCTGGGAGCTCGGGGCTCCGGGTCGGCACAGGGGAGGACGGGCCCCGGCGCCGCGAGGCGCCGGGGCCCTCTGCGTCCGCCACGCCGTCCACGCACCGACAGCACATCCTCCGCACCCCCTTCCGCCGGTCGCAGCACCCCGACGGACGACCCGTCAGACCTCGTGTTCAGGCGACAGCGTCGCACGCGCGGGGCCCGGACGCTGCGGTTCGACGCACTGGATCTTGGTTTCGGCGGGATCGCGACCGCCCGCCGACTGACACACCGTGAACAGCGCCCCGCGCCTTCCGCCACGGAACCGGACACCCGCGTACGGCACCCGCGTACGGCGCACCCCGGACGGCCCCCGTCCGCCCGGGTGCGGCGGCGCTCAGCGCTTCGCGACGAACACGTGCGAGGCGACGTCCGACTCCAGCTCGGCCGCCTCGCCGCCACTGCCCACCAGCACGCCGCCCGCCGACTCCGTCACGCTGACCACCGAGCCGGGCTGCACACCCGCGCGGCGCAGCGTGTACATGAGCTGCGCGTCCGTCTGGATCGGCTCGCCGATGCGGCGCACGACGACGGTCTTGCCCTCCGTGCCCGGGTCGAGGTCGGCGAGCGACACCATGCCCTCGTCCAGGAACGGGTCGGCGCCGTCCTTCTCGCCCAGCTCCTCCAGGCCCGGGATCGGGTTGCCGTACGGCGACTCGGTCGGGTGGCGCAGCAGCTCCAGCACGCGCCGCTCGACCGCCTCGCTCATCACGTGCTCCCAGCGGCAGGCCTCGGCGTGCACCTGCTCCCACTCCAGGCCGATCACGTCGACCAGCAGGCACTCGGCGAGGCGGTGCTTGCGCATCACGCGGGTCGCCAGCCGGCGGCCCTCGTCGGTCAGCTCCAGGTGCCGGTCGCTGGCGACGGACACCAGGCCGTCACGCTCCATCCGCGCCACCGTCTGGCTCACCGTGGGGCCGCTCTGGTCGAGCCGCTCGGCGATCCGGGCACGCATGGGGACCACACCTTCCTCCTCCAGCTCGAGGATGGTGCGGAGATACATCTCCGTGGTGTCGATCAGTCCGGACATGGATGCCCCTCGGTAGAGATCTGCCGGAGGCTCGGCGGCTCCGGCGTGTGCGCTGGCCCTGACCTCAATTCTGACGCATGACACCGGCAACCGTGCCGCCCCGGGGCGACGCGGAACCGCAAGAGAGCCGCCCGGGGCGGCTCCGGCGGACCACCGGCGCCCCCGCGCGCGGGGCCGGGCGATCGCGCGCGGGCGCCGCGACCGCGCGGGGGGGTCTCCGGCCGGTCCCGCGCGGTCGTATTGACACCGCGGTGGTCAGGACCGCACCGTGTCCGCGACGCAGACGCCGCCGCACCGGAAGGGCCCCGAATGAGCGACCGCACGCCGGCACTCCGGTTTCTCGACGCCGCGATCGGCCTGCTCGAACGGGTGCGGGACGAGGAGGGCGCGGCCGTCGAGGCGGCGGGCACCCTGCTCGCCGACACCGTCGAGGCGGGCGGGCGCCTCTTCGCGTTCGGCGCCGGGCACTCCTCCCTGCCCGCGCAGGACGTGGTGTACCGGGCCGGCGGACTCGCCGTGATGAACCTGCTGGCCGTGCCGGGTGTCGTCGGTGTCGACGTCGTACCGGCCACCCTCGGCTCCGCCCTGGAGCGCGTCGACGGGCTCGCGGGCGCCGTGCTGGACACCTCGCCGCTGCGGGCGGGCGACGCCCTGGTGGTCATCTCCCTGTCGGGCCGCAACGCGCTCCCCGTGGAGATGGCCGCGCGGGCCCGCTCCCTCGGGGTGAAGGTCATCGGCGTGACGTCGGTCGCGTACGCCGCCGGGACGACGCCCCGGAACCCCTCGGGGACGTTCCTGAAGGACCACTGCGACGTCGTGCTCGACTCGAAGATCGCGGTCGGCGACGCGGAACTCACCCTGGACTCCGTGCCCGCGCCCTTCGCACCGGCCTCCACGGTGGTCACCTCGGCCCTCATGCAGGCCATGGTGGCGACGGCTGCCGCGGTGCTCGCCGGGCGCGGCACCGAACCGCCGCTGCTGCGCTCGGGCAACGTGGACGGCGGCCACGACTGGAACGACCGGGTCATGGAGGAGTACCGCGACCGGATCTTCTACCGGCGCTGACGAGGGCCGGGGCCCCGTCGGACGCCGGCTTTCGGACGTACAACGATTCCCGCAATCTTGTGGGAACCCAGTGTGTCTTGAGTCTCGTTCAAGTTGAATGAAGGCCAGTACGCGAACCGACGCGCCGTACGAACGGACACGGCCTGCAGGGGGTCCAGGTGAGTGCATCCCGGCGTGGTGGGACCACCGACGAGCTGGGGCCCGACGAGTCCACACCGCCCGTCCCGCGCGGCCGGACCGAGCCGGGCGGCGCGGATCTGCTCGCCGCGCTCCTCGACGGGATGGACGCGGCCCTGTGCGCCTTCGACGCCGACGGCGTGGTGACCCACTGGAACCGCGAGGCGGAGCGCATCCTCGGCTGGAGCGCCGCCGAGGCCGTGGGCCGCGACGGGCTCGCCGGGTGGGCGGTGCGCAGCGCCGACGCCCGGGAGGTGCAGGCCCGGCTGATGTCCGCCATGGACGCGCCGGGGCGGCAGGTGCACGAGTTCGCGCTGCTGACCAAGGACGGCGGGCGGGTGCTGGTGCGGACCCAGTCGGCGGCCGTGCACGGCGCGGACGGCCGGCCCGCGGGGCTGTACTGCGCGTTCAGCGAGGTGCACGCGCAGATCGACCTGGAGCGTTCCATCGCCCTGAGCGAGGCCCTGTTCCAGGACGCCGCGTGGGGTGTCGTGCTGGTCGACGCCGATCTGCGGCCCGCCGTCGTCAACGCGCATGCGGCGCGCGCGCTGGGCCGCGGCGGCACCTCGGTGCTGGGCCGTCCGCTCGGCGAGCTGCTCGCGCAGGGCGTCGAGGAGCTGGAGAGCGCGCTCACGCACGTGCTCGCGGAGGGCGCGCCGCCCGCGCCGGCCGAGATCTGGGTGAGCGTGCGCACGCCGGAGGGCGACGAGCGGCGCTGCTGGAGCTGCGGCTTCCTGCGGCTGTCGTCACCGCTCGCGGAGGAGCCGGTGCCGCTCGGTGTGGGCTGGCTGTTCCTGGACGTGACGGACGCCCGGCGCACCGCCCAGGAGGCGTCGCTGCTGCGGTTCCGCACCAACCAGTCGCACCGGGCGGCGCGGGCCGCCGCCGAGTGCGAGAGCCCGGCCGAGGCGGCGGCCGCGCACTTGGACTTCGCGCTGGCCGGCTTCGCCGACCACGCCGTCGTGGACCGCGTCCTGGGCGATCCGGGGGACGAGGAGGCCGAGGCGCCGGTGCGGCTGGTGCGGGTCCTGTCGACGCCGTCGGGCGGGCCGGGCCCGAGCGCGCCGGGCGGGGCGGCGGGGCTGCCCGCGCGGTACGCGGAGGGGCATCCGGCGCTGGCGTGCGTGGCGCGCAGGGGGTCGGTGCGGGCGAGTGCCGAGGCGGTGCCGGCGGAGCGGGCCCGCGCGTGGGCCCTGGCGCGGCAGTGGCCGGCGGACACGGTGCACGCGCTGTGCACGGTGCTGCGCAGCCGGGGCCGCACCCTCGGCGCCGTGACGTTTCTGCGCACGGCGGGCCGGGCCTCCTTCGAGCGCTCCGACAAGGCCTACGCCGAGGACGTCGCCGCCCGCATCGCCGCGGCGCTGGACCTTGCGGGGACCCTGGAGGAGGCGGCACCCGGACCGCGGGAGGCGGCACCCGGAAAAAGGACTTGAACGCCCCGGGCACCGCTTCTTAGGCTGGCCCCACTTCGGAAAGGAGGTGGTTCGGCAGATGTACGCATACCGGACGGAAGAGGTGACTGCGGGCTAGCAGCCCGTCGTCGTACTCGGTTCGGCGCCGGACCCGCGTGTGCCCGTCACACGCAGCCGGCCAATTCCACGCAGTCACCCGACCCGCGGGCTGCCGGTACGTCCGGCCGGCTCCTCCACGGAGGAACCCAGCCCGCGGGTCGCTGCGTTCGCGGTGACCGGTGTGCCGGTCAGCGGGCGATGTCCGCGTAGCCCTCGATCTCGCGCGGGTCGCGGGTGCCCGGCCCGACGTAGCGGGCGGAGGGGCGGACCAGGCGGCCGGTGCGCTTCTGCTCCAGGATGTGCGCGGACCAGCCGGCCGTGCGGGCGCAGGTGAACATGGACGTGAACATGTGCGCCGGGACCTCGGCGAAGTCCAGGACGATCGCCGCCCAGAACTCCACGTTGGTGGCGAGGACGCGGTCGGGCCGGCGCGCGTGGAGTTCCGCGAGGGCCGCCTTCTCCAGCGCCTCGGCGACCTCGAAGCGGGGAGCGCCCAGGTCGCGGGCCGTGCGGCGCAGGACGCGGGCGCGCGGGTCCTCGGCGCGGTAGACGCGGTGGCCGAAGCCCATGAGGCGTTCGCCCCGGTCCAGGGCGCCCTTGACGTAGGCCTCGGCGTCGCCGGTGCGCTCGATCTCCTCGATCATGCCGAGGACGCGCGAGGGCGCGCCGCCGTGCAGCGGGCCGGACATCGCGCCGACGGCCCCGGACAGGGACGCGGCCACGTCGGCGCCCGTGGAGGCGATGACGCGGGCGGTGAAGGTGGAGGCGTTCATGCCGTGCTCGGCGGCGCTGGTCCAGTAGGCGTCGACGGCGGCGACGTGCTTGGGGTCGGGCTCGCCGCGCCAGCGGATCATGAAGCGTTCGACGACGGACTCGGCCTTGTCGATCTCGCTCTGCGGGACCATGGGCATGCCCTGGCCGCGGGCGGACTGGGCCACGTAGGACAGGGCCATGACGGCGGCGCGGGCGAGGTCGTCGCGGGCCTGCGCCTCGTCGATGTCGAGGAGGGGCTTGAGGCCCCAGACGGGGGCGAGCATGGCGAGCGCCGACTGGACGTCCACGCGGATGTCGCCGGAGTGGACGGGGATGGGGAACGGCTCGGCGGGCGGCAGGCCGGGGTTGAAGGCGCCGTCGACGAGCAGGCCCCAGACGTTGCCGAAGGAGACGTGGCCGACGAGGTCCTCGATGTCGACTCCCCGGTACCGCAGGGCACCGCCTTCCTTGTCCGGCTCGGCGATCTCCGTCTCGAACGCGACGACTCCTTCGAGCCCGGGTACGAAGTCGGACATGGGGCGGCTCCTCGTGGTGGGTGCGACAGATGGTGTTGTGGGTGGGACGACCATGTGTCCGGTGCGGGCCGAGGGAGGGCCGTCCGGCGGATCCGCGGCGCGGCGGCTCGCGGTCCGGGACGTCACCCCGGTGGTGCTGCCGGTGCGGTCGGCGGTCACCCCACCGCATCGGCATCAGCACGATATTCCCTCAGTGCCACTCATGGGGAGAGGTTGCGGCACTGAGTGCCAGTAGGTGACGAAGGCCACCCTGGGACCCCGGGGGGCGCCCAGGGTGTGGACACCCTTTCCCCGGGACGGCTTCCGTATGCGGCAAGATGACCGGGTGACCGACCGAGACTCCTCCCACACCGTTCCGTTCGACCTCGCGTCGATGCGCAAGCAGTACCGGGCCGAGGGGCTCGCGGAGTCCGCCCTCGCCGCGTCGCCCGTGGAGCAGTTCGCGCGCTGGTTCAAGCAGGCGGCGACGGACGGCGGACTGTTCGAGCCGAATGCGATGGTGGTGTCCACGGCGGACGCCGGGGGGCGGACGAGTTCCCGCACGGTGCTGCTCAAACACTTCGACGAGCAGGGTTTCGTCTTCTACACCAATTACGGCTCCCGCAAGGCCCGCGACCTGGCCGAGAACCCGTATGTGTCGCTGCTCTTCCCGTGGCACCCGATGGCCCGGCAGGTCGTCGTGACGGGCACGGCGCGGCGCACCGGCCGGGACGAGACGGCGGCGTACTTCCGGACGCGTCCGCACGGCTCGCAGCTGGGTGCCTGGGCGAGCGCGCAGTCGTCGGTGATCACGGACCGGGCGGGCCTGGACACCGCGTACGAGGAGCTGGCGGCGCGCTATCCGGAGGGCGAGCAGGTGCCGGTGCCGCCGCACTGGGGCGGGTTCCGGGTGGTGCCGGACGCGGTGGAGTTCTGGCAGGGCCGGGAGAACCGGCTGCACGACCGGCTCCGGTACGCGGCGGAGCCGGGCGGCGGCTGGCGGGTGGAGCGGCTCAGCCCCTGAGTGCGTCCGCCCGGTCTACTCCAGCGCCGCGTCGAGCAGGGCCGCCCACTGGGCAACGACGCGGGCACGGCGGGCGGTGTCGTCGGTGAGCAGGTTGGCCAGGCCGAGGCCCCGGGCCATGTCCAGCAGGCCCTGGACGGTTTCGCGGGCGCCGGGGCGGGACTCGTCGGCGCCGAGGAGTTCCACGGCGATGCGGTGGGTCTCGCGGCCGACGCGGGCTTCGAGTTCGGTGACGCGCGGGCCGAGCTGGGCCTCGTTCGACGCGGCGACCCACAGGTGCAGCGCGGCGCGGAACAGGGGCCCGGTGTACAGGTCCACGAGGGCGGCGACGACGGCCCGGCGGTCCGGAGCCGCGCCCCCGGGGCCCTGCGGGAAGAGGTCGCGCAGGGCGCCGGAGCGTTCCTCAGCGACGTACTCGACGGCCGCGGTGAACAGGTCCTCGCGGGTCGGGAAGTGGTGCTGGGCCGCGCCCCGGGAGACTCCGGCTCGTTCGGCGACGACGGAGACCGTGGAGCCCGCCCAGCCGTGTTCGGCGAGGCAGGACACGGCGGCCTCCAGCAGGCGCTGCCGGGTGACGCGGCTGCGGTCCTGCTTGGGGACGCGGTCGGTGGGCGGGGTGCCGCCGGGGGCGCGGTGGGGGGTGTTCACAGCGCCCATCCGGGGTCCCGTCGTTCGAGGAAGGCCGTCATTCCCTCGCGGGCGTCGGCGGAGCCGAACAGGCGGGCGGAGAGCCCGGTGAGCGCGTCCGCGTCCCGGTCGAAGGTCTCCAGCACCTTAGCCGTGAGGAGCCGTTTCGTCGCGGCGAGGGCTTGGGGGGCGGCCCTGCGCAGCCCGTCGAGGACGGGGGCGAGGACGGCGTCGGCGTCGTCCCCGGCCGCGGTGAGCAGGCCGATGCGGGCGGCCTCGGCGGCGTCGAAGGCCTCCCCGGTGAGGTAGTAGCGGGCGAGGGCGCGGGGGTCGGTGCGCGGCAGCAGCGGCAGGGAGATCACGGCGGGCGCCACCCCGATACGGACCTCGGTGAAGGCGAAGCTGGACGCGGTGGAGGCCGCGGAGACGTCGCAGGCGGCGAGCAGGCCGAGGCCGCCGGCGCGGACGTGTCCGGTGACGCGCGCGACGACGGGCTTGGGCAGCTCCACGATCTGCCGGAGCAGCGCGACCAGGGCCTTCGGGTCGGGCGGGTCGCGCAGGTCGGCCCCGGCGCTGAAGGTGGTGCCGGTGTGGGTGAGGACGAGGGCCCGCACGGCGTCGTCGCCGCCGCCCGCCTCCAGCGCCCCGGCGAGTTCGCCGACGAGGGCGGCCGACAGGGCGTTGCGGTTGTGGGGCGAGTCGAGGGTGAGAGTGGTGACGCCGCGGTCGTGGGCGGCGGTGACGAGGGGGCTCATACGGGCTCCTTGCCGGGCCGGCGCGGGTCCCCGCCGGCGGTGCGGATCGTCATGCGGGGCCCTGCCTCAGCAGGCGCCGCAGGATCTTGCCGGTCGCGGCGCGGGGCACGGCGTCGGCGAAGGTGACGCGGCGGACGCGCTTGTAGGGGGCGACGCGCTCGGCGACGAACGTCATCACGTCGTCCTCCCCGAGGGCTTCGGCGTCCGGCCGGCGCACGACGTGGGCGTGCGGGATCTCGGTGCCGTGCTCGTCGTACGTGCCGACGACGGCGGCGTCGGCGATGCCGGGGTGGGTGAGCAGCACCGCCTCCAGTTCGGCCGGGGCGACCTGGTAGCCCTTGTACTTGATGAGTTCCTTCACCCGGTCGACGACGAACAGCCAGCCTCCGTCGTCGACGTACCCGACGTCCCCGGTGTGCAGCCAGCCGTCGCCGTCGATCATGGCGGTGGTGGCGTCGGGGCGTCCCAGGTAGCCCTTCATGACCTGGGGGCCGCGGATGAGGATCTCGCCGGACTCGCCGGGGCCGAGGTCCCGGCCGGAGCCGTCCAGGGCGGTGATGCGCATCCCGGTGCCCGCGAGGAGCCTGCCGACGGTGCCGGGCGGGGCGTCGCGCATCGCGTCGAGGGGCACGACGTGGGTGGCGGGCGAGAGTTCCGTCATGCCGTAGGCCTGGCCGAGGGGCGGCAGGCCCAGCCGTTCGGCGCAGGCCGCGGCGAGCTCCGCGTCCAGGGGCGCGGCGGCGCTGATCACGTACGTGAGGGACGACAGGTCGTACGCGGCGACCAGCGGGTGCTTGGCCAGGGCCAGCACGATCGGCGGGGCCACGTACAGGCCGGTGATGCGGTGGTTCTGGATCGCCGCGAGGAAGGTCTCCAGATCGAAGCGGGGCAGGACGACGACGGTGGCGCCGTTCCTGAGGGGCGCGTTCATCAGCGCGGTGAGGCCGTAGATGTGGAAGAGGGGGAGGACGGCGAGGATGCGGTCGCCGGGGCCGGCGGAGATCGCGGGCTGGAGCTGGGCGAGGTTGGTGGCGATCTGCCGGTGGGTGAGCATCACGCCCTTGGGGGCGCCGGTGGTGCCCGAGGAGTACGGCAGGACCGCGACGTCCTCGGCGGGGTCGATGGCGGGCCGCGGCTCGGGCGCGGTCGTGGCGAGCATGCCGGTCACGGAGCGGTGGCCGGGCGCGTCGTCGCACACGAAGATCTCCCGGACGCCGCCGGCGCGTTCCGCGGCGGCGCGGGCCGTGTCCAGCAGCGGGGAGACGGTGACGATCCAGCGGGCCGCCGAGTCCCGGAGCTGCCTGGCGAACTCCTCGGCCGTGGCGAGCGGGTGCACGGGGGTGACCGTGGCACCCGCGCGCGTGGCGGCGTAGAAGACGGTCGGGAAGGCCACGGTGTTGGGGCTGTGCAGGGCGAGGACGTCGCCCTTGCGCACCCCGGCCGCGGCGAGGCCGGCGGCGACGCGGCGGTGGAAGCGGTCCATCTGCTCGTAGGTGAGGGTGGTGCCGTCCGTGCCGTCGACCAGCGCGGGCGTGTCCCCGTACTCGGCGGCACGGCCGAGCACGGCCTCGTGGATGGGCAGGTCCACGGGCTGGACGTCCGCGTACTCGCTCCGGAACATCGGTTCCTCCTCGGTACGGCTCGCCGCCGCCGGCGGTCTCAGTAGGACTTGGGCAGGCCGAGGGTCTGGTGGGACACGTAGTTGAGGATCATCTCCCGGCTGACCGGGGCGATACGGGACACGCGCGCGGCCGTGACGAGCGAGGCGAGGCCGAACTCGCGGGTCAGGCCGTTGCCGCCGAGGGTGTGCACGGCCTGGTCGACGGCCTTCACGCACGCCTCGCCGGCCGCGTACTTGGCCATGTTGGCGGCCTCGCCCGCGCCGGCGTCGTCGCCCGCGTCGTACAGGTGCGCCGCCTTCTGCATCATCAGGCGGGCCAGTTCCAGGTCGATGTGGGCCTGGGCGAGGGGGTGGGCGATGGCCTGGTGGGCGCCGATCGGGGCCTTCCAGACGGTGCGTTCGCGGGCGTACTCGACGGCGCGGGCGAGGGCGTAGCGGCCCATGCCTATCGCGAAGGCGGCCGTCATGATGCGCTCGGGGTTGAGTCCGGCGAAGAGCTGGAGCAGTCCCGCGTCCTCGTCGCCGACGAGTGCCCCGGCGGGCAGCCGTACGTCGTCCAGGACCAGCTCGAACTGCTTCTCGGCGGCCTGGATGTCCATGTCGATGGGGTGGCGCCGGAAGCCGTCCGCGTCGCGCTCCACGATGAACAGGCAGGGCTTGAGGGTGCCGGTGCGGGCGTCCTCGGTGCGGCCCACGACGAGTGTCGCGTCCGCGTGGTCGACGCCGGACACGAAGACCTTGCGGCCGGTCAGCAGCCAGTCGGTGCCGTCCCGGCGGGCGGTGGTGGTGATGCGGTGGCTGTTGGAACCGGCGTCGGGCTCGGTGATGCCGAAGGCCATGGTGCGGGTGCCGGCCGCCAGGCCGGGGAGCCAGGCCTTCTTCTGTTCCTCCGTGCCGAAGCGGGCGATGACGGTGCCGCAGATCGCGGGCGACACGATCATCATGAGCAGGGGGCTTCCCGTCGCGCCGAGTTCCTCCAGCACGAGGGAGAGTTCGGCGATGCCCGCGCCTCCGCCGCCGTACTCCTCGGGGAGGTTGACGCCCAGAAAGCCCAGTGCGGCCGCCTCCTGCCAGAGTTCGGTCGGCTGGCGGCCGTCGGCCACGGCCTTCATCATGTAGTCGCGGCCGAAGCGGGTGCCGAGGGCGGCGACCGCCTGCCGCAGAGCCCGGTGTTCCTCGGATTCGACGTGGCTGGTCATGCGTCTCCTTGGGGCTGTCCCATTGTGGGTGGCTGGTGGCGCGTGCGCGGCGGAGCCGCCTGCCGGGCGTGCCGCGCCCTCACGGGGCGTTCTCCTCCTCCACCACCGCCAGGAGCGCGCCCATCTCCACCTGGCGTCCCGGAGCGGCCAGGAGCTTCGTCAGGACACCCGTCACGGGGGCCGTGACACAGTGCTGCATCTTCATCGCCTCCAGCCAGAGGAGGGGCCGGCCCGCCGTCACGGGTGAACCCGCGGTCAGGCCCTCCGCGACCCGGACCACCGTGCCCGGCATGGGGGCCAGCAGGGAGCCGGGGGCCAGGTGGGCGGCCGGGTCGGGGAAGCGGGGCAGGGCGGTGAGGGCGGTGGAGTTGACGTACACCTGGTCGCCGTAGCGGGACACGCGGTACGTGCGGCGTACGCCGTCGGTCTCCAGGACCACCCGGGCCGCGTCCGCGTGGACGACGTGGACGCCGTCGGCCGTGAGGCCGTCCCGGGTGTGGTGGTAGCGGGCCTCGTGTTCCTCGCCCGCCATGGCGTACCGCTTGACCTGCGGCATCGACGGGACGTTGCGCCAGCCGCCGAGTCGGGAGCGGCCGTGGGCGTCGGCGAGGGCCGCGGCCAGGGGGGCGTACGGGTCGGGGGCGGGCTCGGTGAGGGCGGCGAGGTGGCGGTCGTAGAAGCCGGTGTCCATGCGGCCGGAGGCGAACTCCTCGTGCCGCAGGGAGCGGACGAGGAGGTCGCGGTTGGTGACCGGGCCGTGGACCTCGGCGCTCTCCAGGGCCGCGGCGAGGCGCCGGACCGCCTGGGCCCGGGTGGGCGCGTGGGCGACGGCCTTGGCGAGCATCGGGTCGTAGTGGACGCCGATGTCGTCGCCGTCGGTGTAGCCCGTGTCGAGGCGGAGGCCGGGACCGCCGGGGAACCGCAGGCGGTGCAGGCGGCCGGTCTGGGGGGACCAGCCGGACGCCGGGTCCTCCGCGTAGAGGCGGGCCTCGACCGCGTGGCCGCGCGCGGGCGGCGGCCCGGCGTCCAGGGCGTGGCCCTCGGCGACGGAGAGCTGGAGGGCGACCAGGTCGATGCCGTACACGGCCTCGGTGACGGGGTGCTCGACCTGGAGGCGGGTGTTCATCTCCAGGAAGTGCGCGCGGCCGTCGGCGACGAGGAACTCGACGGTTCCGGCGCCGGTGTAGTCGACGGCTCGTGCGGCGCGGACGGCGAGGCCGTACAGCTCGTCGGTGAGCCGCTCGCCCAGGCCCGGCGCGGGTGCCTCCTCGACGACCTTCTGGTGGCGGCGCTGGAGGGAGCAGTCGCGGGTGCCGAGCGGCCACACGGTGCCGTGCGTGTCGGCGAGGATCTGCACCTCGACGTGCCGGCCGCCCTCGACGTAGGGCTCGACGAAGACCTCGCCGTCCCCGAAGGCGCTCTCGGCCTCGGCGCGGGCGGCCTCCAGTTCCCCCGGCAGGTCGGCGAGCCGGCGTACGACGCGCATGCCGCGGCCGCCGCCGCCCGCCGCCGCCTTCACCAGTACCGGGAGGTCGGCCTCCGTCACTCCGGTCAGCGGCTTGAGCCCCATCAGCTCCTTCGCGCGGGTCTTGGACGCCATGGCCTCGATCGCCCCGGGCGGCGGGCCGATCCAGGTCAGGCCCGCGTCCAGGACGGCACGTGCGAAGTCCGCGCTCTCGGAGAGGAAGCCGTAGCCGGGGTGCACGGCGTCCGCGCCGGCCGCGAGGGCCGCCCGCACGACGAGGTCCCCCCGCAGGTAGGTGTCGGCGGGCGTCTCGCCCGGAAGTCGTACGCAGGCGTCGGCCACGCGCGCGTGCAGGGCGTTCTCGTCGGCGTCCGAGTGCACGGCGACCGTGCGGATGCCCAGCTCGCGGCAGGTGCGGAAGACGCGGCAGGCGATCTCGCCCCGGTTGGCGACGAGCAGCGTGGAGATCATCTGTTGCCTCACATCCGGAAGACGCCGAAGCCGCCCCGCGCGCCCTCGAAGGGGGCGGTGTGCAGGGCGGACAGGCACAGGCCGAGGACGGTGCGGGTGTCGCGCGGGTCGATGACGCCGTCGTCGTACAGCCGCCCCGACAGGAACATCGGCAGGGACTCGGACTCGATCTGCTGCTCCACCATGGCGCGCAGCGCCGCGTCCGCGTCGTCGTCGTAGGGCTGTCCCTTCGCGGCGGCGGACTGGCGGGCCACGATCGACAGGACGCCCGCGAGTTGCTGCGGGCCCATGACGGCCGACTTGGCGCTCGGCCAGGCGAACAGGAAGCGCGGGTCGTAGGCCCGGCCGCACATGCCGTAGTGCCCGGCGCCGTACGAGGCGCCCATCAGGACGGACAGGTGGGGGACCTTCGAGTTGGCGACGGCGTTGATCATCATGGCGCCGTGCTTGATGATGCCGCCCTGTTCGTACTCCTTGCCGACCATGTAGCCGGTGGTGTTGTGCAGGAACAGCAGCGGGATGTCGCGCTGGTTGGCGAGCTGGATGAACTGGGCGGCCTTCTGCGACTCGGCGCTGAAGAGGACGCCCCGGGCGTTGGCGAGGATGCCGACGGGATAGCCGTGGAGCGTCGCCCAGCCGGTGGCCAGGCTGGTGCCGTACAGCGGTTTGAACTCGTCGAAGCCGGAGCCGTCGACGACGCGGGCGATGACCTCACGCGGGTCGAAGGGGGTCTTCAGGTCGCCGGGGACGATGCCGAGCAGGTCCTCCGGGTCGTACGCGGGCGGCTCGGCCGGGCCGGGGTCGGGGTGCGCCTTGCGGTGGTTGAGGCGGGCGACGACGCGGCGGGCCAGGCGCAGGGCGTCCGGCTCGTCCACCGCGAAGTGGTCGGCGAGGCCGGAGGTGCGGGCGTGCATCTCGGCGCCGCCGAGCGACTCGTCGTCGCTCTCCTCGCCGGTCGCCATCTTCACCAGGGGCGGCCCGCCGAGGAACACCTTGGCGCGCTCCTTGACCATGATCACGTGGTCGGACATGCCGGGGACGTACGCGCCCCCGGCCGTGGAGTTGCCGAACACGACGGCCACGGTGGGGATGCCGGCCGCCGACAGGCGCGTCAGGTCGCGGAAGATCGCGCCCCCGGGGATGAAGATCTCCTTCTGGGAGGGCAGGTCGGCGCCGCCGGACTCCACGAGGCTGATCAGGGGCAGCCGGTTGGCGAGCGCGATGTCGTTGGCGCGCAGGGCCTTCTTC
>DASTDN010000650.1:0-3773 GCA_035710365.1 Streptomyces sp.
GTGCCCGACGCTCTGCACGGCGAAGTCGACGATCGTGGTGGTGCCGCCCCAGGCGGCGGCGCGGGTGCCGGTCTCGAAGGTGTCGGAGGCGGAGGTGCCGCCGAACGGCAGCTCCATGTGGGTGTGGGCGTCGACGCCGCCCGGGATGACGTACTTCCCGGTGGCGTCGATCGTCCGCTCCGCCGTGAAGGCCTCGGCGGCGGGCGTGCCGGACGCGGCGAGGGCGGCGATGCGGCCGTCCTCGATCAGGACGTCGGCGTGGATCTCGTCGGACGCGGTGACGACGAGACCACCGCGGATGACGGTGCGGCTGCTCATGCGTGTGTCGCTCCTCCCAGGGTGAGGGTGCCGTGGTCGTGTGAGGGGTGGCGCGGGGGCCGCGCCCCTTTTGGGGCACGGTCCCCGCGCCCCCGTCCCTTTACGGCGCGGTCAGCGGCCCGTACGCGCCCGGCGCCCGGTCCCGGTAGAACTGCCAGCGGTCGCGGACCTCGCGCAGCTTGGCCATGTCCAGGTCCCGCACGACCAGTTCGGGCTCCTTGTCGCTCGCGACCTCGCCCACGAACTGGGCCTCCGGGTCCACGAAGTACGACGTGCCGTAGAAGTCGTTGTCGCCGTACTCCTCCTGGCCGACCCGGTTGATCGCGCCGACGAAGTACTCGTTGGCGACGGCCGCCGCGGGCTGCTCCAGTTGCCACAGGTAGCCGGACAGGCCCCGGGAGGTCGCCGACGGGTTGAACACGATCTCGGCGCCCGCCAGGCCCAGCGCCCGCCAGCCCTCCGGGAAGTGCCGGTCGTAGCAGATGTACACGCCGACCTTGCCGACGGCCGTGTCGAAGACGGGCCAGCCGCTGTTGCCGGGCCGGAAGTAGAACTTCTCCCAGAAGCCCTTGACCTGGGGGATGTGGGTCTTGCGGTACTTGCCCAGGTACGAGCCGTCCGCGTCGATGACGGCGGCGGTGTTGTAGAGGACCCCGGGCTGCTCCTCCTCGTACATCGGCAGGACGAGGACGATGCCCAGCTCGCGGGCGAGGGAACGGAAACGCTCCACGATCGGGCCGCCGGGGATCTGCTCGGCGTACTCGTAGAACGCGGGATCCTGCACCTGGCAGAAGTAGGGGCCGTAGAACAGTTCCTGGAAGCACAGGACCTGGGCGCCCTGGGCGGCGGCGTCGCGGGCCGCCTGCTCGTGGACCTGGATCATGGACTCCTTGTCGCCCGTCCAGGCGGTCTGGAAGACGGCGGCACGGATCACTCGGCTCATCGGGACCTCCGGTCGCTCGGTGTGCGGCGAGCCTAGGAAGCCGGGCGGCGCCGGGTGAGTGGCACGGTGTCACGTCTGAGGGCGCCCGGCGTGCCACCGTGTCACCCCCCGTTCCGCGCGTGTCCCGCCGCCGCCTCCGGGGCGCGCGCTCCGCCCGCCCGGCGGGCCGGCCGGCGCTGCTGCGCGTCGTGCGCGAGGAGCGCGATGTGCACGGACGCGGCCTGCTCGAAGTCGTCGAGGTCCACGCCGAGGCGGGCCTGTATCGCCTCCAGCCGGCGGTAGAGCGCGGGCCGGGAGACGTGGTGGAGCTGCGCGGTGCGGGACTTGTTGCGGCCGGTCGCGAGATAGGTGCGCAGCACGGACAGCAGGTCCTCCAGCAGGTCCTCGTCCGGCCCGCACAGCAGCCCGTCCAGTTCCCGCTCCGCGAACGACTGCACCTGCGGGTCGTCCCGCAGCAGCCGTATCAGGCCCCGCAGATGGACGTCCCTCAGACGGACGACGTCCGGCAGCGAGCGGGCGGTGGAGGTGTCGGCGACGGCGTCCGCGACGTGCCGCGCCTCGCGCAGCCCGGCGGGTACGTCGTCCCAGCCGAGGCGGGTCTCGGCCGCGGCGACGACCGGCGCGGGCCCGTCCTGCCCGGAGCGCAGCCGGGCGGCGAAGTGCGCGGTGAGCGCCTCGGCGTCCTGGTCGAGGGCGAGGCTGAGCAGCACGGCGGTCGACCCGTCGGCGAGCCGGGCGGCCAGCCCCGGCAGGCCCAGCAGCCGCAGCACGCGGTCCAGCTCACCGGGGGTGCGGTCGCTGACGACGAGCGGGACGAAGGCCCGCCGGCCCACCGGCAGACCGGCCGCCCGGGCCCGGGGCAGCAGTTGCCGCGCCGGTACGACGCCGCCGACGAGGTCGGTGAGCAGACTCTGCGCGGACTGCTCCTCCCAGCCGGCCGCCTCGCTGCCGGCGAGCATGCGGTGCAGGACGAGGGCCTCGGCGGCGCGTTCGGCCAGGAGGCGTCCGGTGGTGCCCTCGCCGCGGTGGCCGCACAGCACGAGGCGGCCCCAGCGTTCGCCGCGCCCGACGAGTTCGGCGCGGATCCAGCCGTCTCCGGCGCTGCCGCCGGCCTGCCGGGCGATGCGTTCCCAGTCGCGCAGCACGTCGTCCACGGCGGACCGCTCCCCCGCCGTGGCGAGGACGCGGTGGGCGAGGTTGGTGACGACGACGGGGCAGCCGCTGTACCGGGCGACCTCGTCCAGCAGGCACTGGAGCGGGGCGCCGCCCGTGATGAGCGCGGTGAGTTCGGTGCGCACGGCCTCGGAGAGGCTGACGGCGGCGAACTTGCGCCGCACCAGCCGGCACTGCACCTCCTCCGTCAGTTCCGCGAAGGGGAACGGCCGGTGCAGCACCACCAGCGGCAGCCCGCACCGCTCGGCCGCGCGCCGCATCACGTCCGGCGGGGCGGGGAAGGCCCGGCCCAGTCCGAGGACGACGGCGGCGGCCTCGGCCCGGTGCAGGGAGCGGATGTACTCGGCCTGCTTGTCCTCGTCCCCGGCGAGCAGCACCCCGGTGGTCAGCACCATCTCGCCGCCGCTGAGCATGACGCCGACGTCGGGGGCCTCGGCGACGTGTACCCAGCGCACGGGCCGGTCGAGCCGGCCGGCGCCGGCCACCACTTCGGGTTCCCCGGCCAGGACGCGTTCCAGGGTGAGCACCTGCCGGACCGACAGGGCGGGTTCCAGGGGCTCCCAGACGTGCGAGGCGGTGGTCATGGCAGGTGTTTCCCTCACTCGGGGGCGGCACGTGCGGGGCCGTGGGGGTGTGGTCGTCCGCGCGCGGTCGTCGGGCACGGCCCGCGCGGGGACCGGGGTACGCGCTGCTGGGTCCGGGCGGCCTACGGGAGGCCTCCGGGCGCGTCCTCCGGGATCGCGGCGCCCTCCCCGGCCTCCGCGACGGTGTCGCCGGTCCAGGTGGCCTGGACGGGAGCGGCGCGTACGACGTCGGTCATGAGCTGCCCCTTCGACGGCCCGTCAGAGCGTCTGCGCCGTCGCGCGGGGCCGTAGAGGCTTGAACGTAGGCCCCCGGGGCGGGCTTGCCAAGACCATCGCCGCCAACGCGCGCCGGCCGCCGTTTTTCACACTCCGGCGGGCGAACCGCACGGTGGAAGACGGACACGCCCCCGTGGAGCACACGGCCGCGATCACGGACGCCGGGCCGCGCGTCCTCACGGCGCGCGGGAGGCCTGGCGGGGCCGAGGCCCGGGCGGGGCCGCCCCCTCGGCCGGTGTCGGGGCCCGGCCGGTGGCGCGGCGCGGGAGGCGTGACGGGGGCCGGTGGCGCGGGAGCGGTGTCCTCCCCGGGCGGGGCCGCGCCCTCGTGGAGCGGGGCCGCGCGTCCGCACGACCCGGTGGCAGCGCTGGCACGGGCGAGGCGCAGCAGGTGCCGCGGCACGGGCGCGCGTCCTCGCGGCGCGGGAGGCGCGGCGGGGGCCGGGGGCGCGGGAGGCGCGGCGGGGCCGGTGGCGCGGG
>DASTDN010000651.1:0-5604 GCA_035710365.1 Streptomyces sp.
TCCCCGGGTCGGGCCGTTTTCCGTTCCCGGCCAGCACCGGGAAGAAGCACCTTACGCTACCTTGCTATGCCTTGCTACTACTCGCACTACAGTGCTGCGGCGCGCATGCTGATCGAGTGGAGCTAGACCCGACCCGCGCGAAGTGGACCCAGATCGTCGCCGAGATCGAGCGGCGCATTGATGCGGGCATGTACCCGGCAGGGACGAAGCTTCCCAGCCTTCTGGCGCTGTGCTCCGAGTTCGGCGTCGCTCAGGTAACCGCACGGAAGGCTCTCGCCAACCTGCGTGATCGCGACGTCATCCGCGTCGAGAACGGCATCGGTTCGTTCGTCAAGTAACAGCGCCGAAGACGTCCGAGCAGACACGTCTCCCGAGTGCGCCGACCCTCTCGGGTGTCGTGGCGGCCCCCGTCGTCGCCCCGCGTACAACCCTCCCCACCCCCCGCGAGTCAGAGCCGCCGCAGCGAGGTGAGGGTGTTCGCACAGTCGGGGCGCGGGGATGGCTTACGATGCGCCAGCCTCATAAAGATCGCATAAGAGGATGTGCACGCCATGTCAGCCCGTTCCCGGTACCGTTCCCTTCACGGCATATCCGCCGTTGTCGCCCTGCTCGCGATCGGCGCGGCGGGGTGCTCGGACGTCTCCGACGCCGTCGGCAGCGCCAAGGACGGTGCGAAGAAGGTGGCGCGGCAGCGCTCGGTGTTCTCCCTGGACGTCGGCGACTGCTACAACCCCAACGGCAAGGCCGAGGGGACCGCGTACGCCGTCGAGATCGTGCCCTGCGGGGAGGCCCACGAGGGCCAGGTCGTCGGCGAGTTCGCCATCGACGAGGGCACCGCGTACCCCGGCGACGACGAGATCTCGGCGATCGCCGACGAACGCTGCCCGGCCGAGGCACAGGAGTACGCCCCGGACACCTGGGCGCTCCCCAAGGGCGTCGCGCTCTTCTACTACACCCCGACCCGCGAGAGCTGGGTGACGGGCGACCGTGCCGTGAGCTGCACGTACACCGTGGAGAAGGGCACGTTCAGCGGGCCGCTGGACACCGCGAAGTCGCTCGAACCGGAGCAGGTCACGTACCTCAAGGGTGCGAACGCGGTCTACGAGGCCCTGTGGTCGCACCAGCCCGAGAAGGAGAACGTCGAGGATGACCTGCCCGGCTACAAGGCCCAGGCCAAGGCCGTCTCGGCGGCCCTCGACGCCCACGTCGAGAACCTGAACGGCCTCAAGGGCACCGAGGTCGGAAAGCTCCGCGCGGCGCTCGCGAAGGCGGCCGGGCACTGGAAGAAGGCCGCGCACGCCGCCGACTCCGACGCGTTCTACATCGCCTACGACCCGGCGTTCACCGGCATCGACCCGGACGAGTCGGTCGCCGCGCGCGAGGAACTGGGCCTGGCCACCACCGTCCCGGCCGACGACGCCGAGGTGTGGGCGGCGAGCTGACCTTCCCGCGGGCCGGCCCCGTCACGTGCCGGCCCTGCGCCGCGCGGGCGGCCGGTTCGCGCGGCGCAGGGCCGCGCGCAGCAGCGCGTGGCGGAAGTGGTACCTGACCCCCTCCTCGCGGAGCACGCCCGCGGCCTGAGCCGTCGTCATGAACTCACCGAACCGGAGCGGCAGCCGGTCGCACAGGACGTACCAGACGTGCGCGGCCCGGAAGACGGGCCAGGCGGTGAACATGCAGGGGCCGATCACGGCGACCGACGCGGCGGCCACGGCCAGGAATACCCCCGGCGGTGTACGGCCCACGATCAGCGACCAGGTGATCCAGGTGACCAGCATCGTGCCCACCACGAGGCTGAGGGCGACCGCGCCCGTGGCCCTGCGGTCGCGGCCGAGGAGTTCGAGGGGGCGGGTGGCGTTCGCCGGGGCGACGCTCGCGTCCAGCCTGTGCGCGCGGTTCAGGAGCGTTCCCGCGGTGAATCCGCCGCAGAGTCCCGCGACGACGGCCAGCGCCGTCCCCTGGCCGAGCAGCGCCCACAGGCCGGCCATGCGCAGCGGGGCGAACGGCAGGCCCGTGCAGGCGTGGGTGACCGCGCCCGCCACGGCCAGGACCGGCAGCAGCCGGGCGACCCTGGGCAGGACGACCCGCGCGTTCGGTTCTCCCCCGACGCCGCCCCGGCTCCTGGCAGGCGCCCTCCTACGGCATCACCCGGTACAGCGCCTCCACCGCCCCCGTCCACGCGTGCCCGGGTGGCGTCCCGTACCCCACCACCAGCGCGTCCAGGCGCTCCGCGCGGGCGGACTCGTGGCGGTAGGTGCTGAGGCCCTGGAGGGCCAGGTTCTGCCACGTCGCCGACTGGATCACCCGTTTCTCCGTGCCCGGCGGGAGGCGGAGGACCGCGTGGAGGCCCGCCGCGATGCCGGTGACCGTGACGTCGGGTGCGTGGGCCGCCAGGCCCTCGATCAGGGTGTCCCGGCGGCGCCGGTAGCGCAGGCGGGACGCGCGTACGTGACGGTCGTAGGCCCCCGAGGACAGGAACTCCGCCAGGGTGAGCTGGTCCAGCGTCCCGCACAGGTCGACGTGACCCTTGGCCCGCGTGACCTCGTCCACCAGGTCCGGGGGCAGCACCATCCACGCCAGACGCAGGCCGGGGGCGAGGGACTTGCTGGCCGTGCCGAGGTGGACCACGCGGTCCGGGTCCAGGCCCTGGAGGGCGCCGACCGGCTGGCGGTCGTAGCGGAACTCGCCGTCGTAGTCGTCCTCCAGGACCAGGCCGCCCGTGCGGCGGGCCCAGTCCACCACCGCCGCCCGGCGGTCCCGGTGCAGCGGGACGCCCATGGGGAACTGGTGGGCCGGCGTGAGCAGCACCGCCGCCTCCCGGTCCAGCGCCGACGGGTCCGTGCCGCGCACGTCGAACGGCAGGGGGACCACGCCGAGGCCCGCGCCCCGCAGCAGGGACCAGTGCACGTCCAGGCCGTACGACTCGACCGCGACCGTCGTCGCGCCGCGCACCCCCAGCACCTCGCCGAGCAGGCGCAGCCCGTGCAGGAAGCCGCCGCACACCACGATGCGTTCCGGGGCGGCGCGCACGCCCCGGGCTCGGGCGAGGTAGTCGGCGAGGGCGGACCGCAGTTCGGGCCGGCCGCGCGGGTCGCCGTAGTCGAGGACGTCGTACGGCGCTGCGGTCAGCACACGGCGGGCCGCCTTGAGCCAGGCCGTGCGCGGGAACGCCGACAGGTCGGGGGTGCCCGGCCGCAGGTCGTACGTCGGCCGGGACGGCCTGCGCGGGGAGCGGGGCGCGCCCTCCGGCGGGGCCACCGTCCGCTCCGCCACCCGGGTGCCCGAGCCCTGGCGTGCCGTCAGCCAGCCCTCCGCGACGAGGTCGGCGTAGGCGTCCGCGACCGTGTTGCGGGCGATGCCCAGGTCGGCGGCGAGCGCCCGGGAGGAGGGGAGCCGGGTGCCGGGCGGCAGCCTGCCCGTGCGGACGGCCTCGCGCAGGGCGTCCGTCACCCCCTTGCGCAGGCCCGACGTCGCGGATCTCCGTGCTTCCAGGTGCAGGTCCAAGCCCAAAGTGGCCCAGCGGTCCGACATGGAAATGGACCATACCGCTGGGCTGCTTGCCTCCTAGGGTCGAGGTATGACGACCACAACCCGCCCGGCGGATTCCGCCTCCTACGCCCCCGAAGTCCCTCCGCGCCTGGAGTGGGCCCGGCTCGCCCCCGACGTCCTCAAGGCCATGGTCCGGCTCGAAACGGTGGCCCGGCAGGGGCTCGACCCCACGCTGAGCCAGTTGGTGATGATCCGTGCCTCGCAGATCAACCACTGCGCCCTCTGCGTCGACATGCACAGCAAGGACGCGCTCGCCGCGGGCGAGACCGCCGAGCGGATCATCCAGCTCAGCGCCTGGGAGGAGTCGCGGCACTTCTACACCGAGAAGGAACTCGCCGCCCTGGCGCTGACCGAGGCCGTCACCGTCATCACCGACGGCTTCGTGCCCGACGACGTGTACGCGCACGCCGCCGAGCACTTCGAGGAGACCGAGCTCGCCTACCTCGTCGCCACGATCGCGGCCATCAACGCCTGGAACCGCTTCGGTGTGACCTGCCGCCTGACCCCCGGTCACTACCAGCCCGGCCAGCACTGACCGGACGGGCCCGCGGCCTCGACATGCGCCTCGCGGATGCCCGGACGGCCGGGGCGCGTGAGTGACAATGGGGTACCCCGCCGGTGACCGCCGCCGCCGGGAGCCGCGAGCGGCTGCCGGCCGGGCGGCGCGACACCCCCAGGAGCACCGGATGGTGAACGACCAGGCCGAGGCCTTCCGCGTCCTGCACCTGTCCCGGCCGCCCGGCGACCCGCTGGTGCTGCCGGGGCCCTGGGACGCGGCGAGCGCCGGGGTGTTCGCCGACGCCGGTTTCCCGGCACTCGCCACGCCGAGTGCCGGGATCGCCGCGTCCCTCGGGTACGAGGACGGGCGGACCCCGGCCGACGAGATGTTCGCCGCGGTCACCCGCATCGCGCGGGCCGTGGACGTGCCGGTGTCCGCCGACGTCGAGGGCGGGTACGGGCTCCCGCCGAAGGAACTGGTGGATCGGCTGGGCGAGGCCGGTGTCGTCGGGTGCAACCTGGAGGACTCCGACGCCGGAGGCCTGAAGGACCCCCGGCGGCACGCCGACTGGCTGGGCGAGGTGTGTGCGCTCGCCGCCGGGCGGATCTTCGTCAACGCGCGCGTGGACACCTTCGTGCAGGGCGTCGCCGACCCCGCGGCCGCCGTGGAGCGGGCCGCGCTGTACGTGGCCGCGGGCGCCGACTGCGTGTATCCGATCGGCGCCCCCGTCGCCGTACTGCCCCTGCTGCGGGCCGGGATCGAGGGGCCGCTCAACATGCACGGCACCGTCGACGGCAGCGGCCCCTCCCCCGCCGAACTCGGCGAGCGGGGCGCCACCAGGGTCACTTTCGGCGACGGGATGCAGCGACTGGCCGCCCGGGCCCTGCGCGACCTCGCCCCAGCCTTCGCGCAGGGCTGACGCCCGTCGGGGCGGCCACGCGCGCCACGCGGACGCGTGGCGGGCCGCCCACCCCCTCCCCGCCTCCCGCGGCGTCGGCTTCCGCTCGGCGATCACCAGGGAGACCTCGTGCTGGTCGCCCTTCGCCCTTCGCCCTTCGCCCTTCGCCCTTCGCCCACCGGAACTTGCTGGGAAGTCCGCCGCCTCGCCGCCGTGCGCCGCGAAGTCCGCTGCCCGCGGCGTTCGGGGAGCCTGCGGCATCTGCGGCGTTCGCGGAGCCGGACGCACGGATCCCCGGGCAGTCGCACTGCCCGGGGATCGTGGTGGAGCAGGGAGTGTCAGCGCACGCGTCAGATCAGGCCGAGGCCGCGAACCGCCTCGCGCTCCTCCGCCAGTTCCTGCACGGAGGCGTCGATGCGGGCGCGGGAGAAGTCGTTGATCTCCAGGCCCTGCACGATCTCGTACACGCCGTCCTTGCAGGTCACCGGGAAGGAGGAGATCAGGCCCTCCGGGACGCCGTAGGAACCGTCCGACGGGATGCCCATGGAGACCCAGTCGCCGTCGGCGGTGCCGTTGACCCAGGTGTGGACGTGGTCGATGGCGGCGTTGGCGGCGGAGGCGGCCGACGAGGCGCCGCGGGCCTCGATGATGGCGGCGC
>DASTDN010000652.1:0-29193 GCA_035710365.1 Streptomyces sp.
ACCTCATGTCTTGGTTTGAATCCCTCATCCTCGGACTCGTCCAGGGGCTGACCGAGTTCCTCCCCGTCTCCTCCAGCGCGCACCTGCGGCTCACGGCGGCCTTCTCCGGCTGGGAGGACCCGGGGGCGGCCTTCACGGCGATCACGCAGATCGGCACGGAGACCGCGGTCCTGATCTACTTCCGCAAGGACATCGGGCGGATCGTCTCGGCGTGGGTCCGCTCGCTGGGCGACCGGGCGATGCGGGGCGACCAGGACGCGCGCATGGGCTGGCTGGTGATCGTCGGCTCGATCCCGATCGGTGTGCTGGGCGTGACGCTGAAGGACCAGATCGAGGGCCCCTTCCGCGATCTGCGGATCACGGCGACGATGCTGATCGGGATGGGCATCGTCCTCGGCGTCGCGGACCGGCTCGCCGCGCGCGACGAGTCCGGCGGCCGGCACCGCGCCCCCGTGCAGCGCAAGGGGCTGCAGGACCTCGGCGTGCGGGACGGCCTGATCTACGGCGCCTGCCAGGCGATGGCCCTGATCCCCGGCGTCTCCCGCTCCGGGGCGACGATCAGCGGCGGCCTGTTCATGGGCTACACGCGCGAATCGGCGGCCCGCTACTCGTTCCTGCTCGCCATCCCGGCGGTCCTCGCGTCCGGCGCCTTCGAACTGAAGGACGCGATGTCGGACGACCACGTCGCCTGGGGCCCGACGATCTTCGCCACGATCATCGCGTTCGCGGTGGGTTATGCCGTCATCGCCTGGTTCATGAAGTTCATCAGCACGAAGTCCTTCATGCCGTTCGTCTGGTACCGCATCGCCCTCGGCATTCTCATCATCGCCCTGGTCACGATGGGTGTGCTGAGCCCGCACGCGGCGGAGTCGGCGCACTGACCGGACACATGTGCGTAGCCGGTCGGTAGCGCAGCGTCAGCTCTTGCCCCTAGGCTTGGGCCCATGTCTCCCGATTCCGTGACCCCGGATTCGCCGACCCCGGTGGCGCCCGCCCCGGACTCCGTGCGGCCCGCCGCCGAGGTGAACGAGCAGATCCGCGCCCTGTGGCTGCGGGCCCGCGGGTCCCTGTCCGCCGAGGAGCGCGAGAAGTACGAACTGCTGGTGGTCGAGTGGGCGGCCGCGATCCGCGGCGCGGTCATCGAGGCCGCCTGAGTCCGGCCCGGCCCGCTCTCCGGGCCGGGCCCCTGTTCCATGTCGGGCCCCGGGCACGGGCGGGCCCTGAAGAGGCCCGGCCCCGCCCGGTTCGGGCAGCGGCGTCGAGGAGGGCCGAGGGCGGCTCCCGGCCGGACCGGCCCCGTCAGCGTCCGCCCGCCACCCGCAGCACCGTCCCCGTCGTGTACGACGCGTCCGGCGACATCAGCCAGGACACGGCCGCCGCGATCTCCTCGACGCGGCCCGGCCGGCGCAGCGGAATCATGGGCGCCAGACGCCAGGGGCGGTCCGGGTCGCCCATCGCCGCGTGGATCTCGGTCTCGACGGTCCCCGGCGCGACCGCGTTGACCCGCACGCCGTCCGGTCCGAGTTCCTTCGCGAGCCCCACGGTCAGCGCGTCCACCGCGGCCTTCGTCGCCGCGTAGTGCACGTACTCGTCGGGGCTGCCGAGGGTCGCGGCGGCCGACGAGACGTTCACGATGACGCCACCGCCGCGCGGCACCATCAACTGCGCGGCCCGCCGCGCACACAGCAGCACGCCGAGCAGGTTGACGTCGACGACGCGGCGCAGGTCGCCGGTGTCCGCGTCGACGAGCTTGCCCAGCGCGCTGGCGACCCCGGCGTTGTTCACCAGCCCGGTCACCGGTCCGAGGTGCCGCTCGGCGGCGGTGAAGAGACGCTCCACGCCGGCCTCGTCCGAGGTGTCCACCGGCACGGTCAGGCACCGCGCCCCCGCTTCGCGCACTCCGTCCGCCACCGTTTCGGCGGCCTCGGCGTCCCGGACGTACCCCACGACCACGTCGTGGCCGTCCGCCGCGAGCCGCAGACAGGTCGCGGCGCCGATGCCGCGGCTGCCGCCGGTCACCACCGTCACGGGGCGGGAAGGGGAAGGGGCGGGAGAAGGGGACACCGGATGCCTCCACGGGTGCGGCCGACCATGCGTGCGCGTTCGCTCGTTCACGTGCCGCTCAGCGTCTCAGACGGGCTCGCGCCCCGTCCGGCGGGGCGTGCGCACCGCCTGTCCGTGGCGGCCGCGTACCGCTTCTGACGAGGGGTTGTGCCGACCGCCGATTCCTTGATGAAGTCGTGCTGTGACCACTGGTTGTGGGGGCAACCGGTGCATCGGCGTCGAGTGGAGCGCTCGGGAGGCCGCCGGGGCGGGGCGGGCGACGCTCCCCGGGCCCGTACCGTCCCCCGGTGCCCGACCGAACCGTCGCTGCCGGTGACGGTGGGCCCCGGCCCGTGCCGTCCGGGTCCGCCGGGACCGCTCGCGGATCGTGCGCGGGGCGCACACTCGGAGTGTCGCTGGGTAGGAGGCGCGCATGATGACGTTCGGCGACTGGCTCGCCTCCCCGTGGCGCCGCTCGGCCACCGCCGCCCTGACGGGTGCCCTGCCCGTCCTCGCCTTCCCGGCCCTCTCCCTGTGGTGGTTCGCGTACGTCGCCCTGGTGCCGTGGCTGCTGCTGGCCCGCAGTGCTCCCACGGCACGGCGGGCCGCGTACGACGGCTGGTGGGGCGGGTTCGGGTTCATGCTGGTGATGCACCACTGGCTGCTGCCGTTCCTGCACGTGTTCACGTTCGTCATCGCCGCCCTGCTCGGCGCGCTGTGGGCGCCGTGGGGACTGATGGTGCGCCGTCTGCTGGGCGGGACGCCCTCCCGGCGGCGGGCCGGCGCGGCCCTCCTGGTCCTGCCGTCGGGCTGGCTGCTCGCCGAACTCGTACGGTCCTGGGAGGGCCTCGGCGGGCCCTGGGGCGTGCTCGGGGCGAGCCAGTGGCAGGTCGAGCAGGCGCTGCGGCTCGCGTCGGTGGGCGGCGTGTGGCTGCTGAGCTTCCTGCTGGTCGCCGTGAACGTCGCGGTGGCCGTCCTCGTCGCCGTCCCGCGCGCCCGGGTGCCCGCCGTGGCGGCCCTGGCCGCGACCGGCGCCGTCACCGCGGCCGCGTGGACGTTCTCGCCGCGCCCCGAGGTGGACGGCCGGGTCAGGATCGCCGTCGTGCAGCCGGGTGTCGTCTCCGGCGCGGACGGCATCGAGCGGCGGTTCGGCCTCCAGGAGCAGCTCACCCGGCGGCTGGCCGGGCAGGACCTCGATCTGGTCGTGTGGGGGGAGAGCAGCGTCGGCTTCGATCTGCGCGACCGGCCCGACCTGGCGGACCGGCTCGCCTCGCTGTCCCGGGCCACGGGGGCGGACATCCTGGTCAACGTGGACGCGCCGCGCTCCGACAAGCCCGGCATCTACAAGAGTTCCGTGCTCGTCGGACCGGAGGGCCCGACCGGCGACCGCTACGACAAGATGCGCCTGGTGCCGTTCGGCGAGTACGTCCCGGCGCGCTCGCTGCTCGGCTGGGCCACGTCGGTCGGCGAGGCCGCCGGGGAGGACCGCAGGCGCGGCGGCGGCCAGGTCGTGATGGATCTCGGCACGGACGGCAGCGGGCTGCGCGTCGGGCCGATGGTGTGCTTCGAGACCGCGTTCCCCGACATGAGCCGGCATCTGGCCGCGGACGGCGCGGACGTGCTGCTCGCTCAGTCGTCGACGTCGACGTTCCAACGGACCTGGGCCCCCGAGCAGCATGCGTCGCTGGCGGCGCTGCGGGCCGCCGAGACGGGCCGCCCCATGGTGCACGCGACCCTGACCGGCGTCTCCGCGGTGCACGGGCCCGACGGCGCGCGCGTCGGCCCGTGGCTCGGCACGGACACCGTGGGGGCGCGGGTGTACGACGTTCCGCTGGCGCACGGCACCACGCCGTACGTCCGCTTCGGCGAGTGGCCGATACACGCCGCGCTCCTGATCGTCCTCGTCGCGGGCGCGGCGGAGGCCGCGCGGACCGCGCGAGGCGGGCGGAGCGGGCTCGGCGGGCGGGTTCCGCGGCTCAGGCGGGCGTCCGTTCCCGCACCGCCCGCACCACCCGCTCGCACAGGTCGTGGGTCTCCAGCGCGTCCCGGCCACTGAGCACCGTGCCCGCGCGCACCGCGTCCAGGAAGGCCAGCGCGGCCTGTTCGATGCCGCGCTGCCGCGCCACCGGCACCCAGTCGCCGCGCCGCCGCACGGTCGGCTGCCCCTTGTGGTCGGTCACCTCGGCCAGGTTGACCACCTGACGGCGGCTGTCCTGCCCGGAGACCTCCAGGATCTCCTCCGCGGAGCCGCTGCGCCGGTTCATCACGCCGAGGGCGGTGAAGCCGTCCCCGGCGAGCTGGAGCACCACGTGCTCCAGCAGACCGTTCTCGACACGGGCGCGCACGGACACGTCGTCGACGGGGCCGGGGACGAGGAAGCGGAGCGTGTCGACGACGTGGATGAAGTCGTCGAGGACCGCCGTGCGGGGGTCCTCCGGCAGCCCGACCCGATTCTTCTGCAGGAGGATCAGCTCGCGCGGGTGGTCGGCGCACTGCGCGTACCCGGGGGCGAAGCGCCGGTTGAAGCCGACGGCGAGGCTCACCCCGCGCTCCTCGGCGAGCGCGACGAGCCGCGCCGACTCGGCGAACTCGTACGCGAGCGGTTTGTCGACGTACGTCGGGACGCCCGCCTCCAGCAGCCGGCCCACGATCTCCGGGTGCACGGCGGTCGGCGCGTGCACGAAGGCGGCGTCGGGATGCTGGGCGAGCAGCCCGCCGAGGTCCGTGTGGCGCTGTCCGGGCGGCAGGCGCAGCCCGTCGGCGACCCGGGTCAGCGTGGCGGGCGTACGGGTGTGCAGGTGCAGGTCGACTCCGGGCAGGAAGCCGAGGACGGGCAGGTAGGCCTTCTGCGCGATGTCGCCGAGTCCGATGACGCCGACCTTCACGAACGCTCTCCTCCGTCGGTTGCCTGCCCGGGCCCGCCCGGGCCCGCCCGGCAAGGGTGCTGCCGGTGCTGCCGGTGCTGCCGGTGCTGCCGGTGCTGCCGGTGCTGCCGAGGATACGGGCCGGCCCGTATGCGGCCCGTGCCGGGCGGGCACGGGCCGGATACGGGGAATCCGCAGGTGGTGGCGGGCGGCCGTGAGGATGGGGCAACGGCCACGCCGGCCTGTCGCGCGAGCGCGTCGACGGCGTCACCGGCGACTGACTCCCGCCGCCCGCGGACGTCGGGCGCGGCCCGGCCGTCACGGCCTCTGCCGCGGCGGCCGGGGCCCGGGTCCGCCGTCCGGGCCGCTCTCGGACAGCCGCGTCTCCAGACGCCCGATCGCCGCGCGTACGCCGTTGCCGTAGCCGTCGTCGGCGAGGGTCTCGGACGCGAGGCGGGCGCGGCGCAGATGGCTGCGGGCGGCCTCGCGGTGGCCGAGCCCGAGGTAGTCGGCGGCGAGGTTCAGATGCAGGGAGGGATACAGGGCCCGGACCGCGAGCGTGCTGTGGTGGGCGGCGAGCCGGTCGTCCGCGAGTTCCCCGGCGGCCGTCAGCGCCCGGAGGTCCCAGGCGAGTTCGTCGGCGGGGTCGTCCTGGGTGTCGGCCAGGTAGTGGGCGAGGGTGCACCGGTGCAGGGGGTCGCCGTCCTCGCCGATCTCCGCCCACAGGCACAGGAAACGCCGCCGTGCCTCCTCGCGGTCCCCCGCGTGGTGCAGCATCACGACCTGGCCGATCCGCGTCGGCACCGGCTCCGGTGCCGTCTGCTCCTCCCGCTCCGCCACCGTGCCCTCCGCGCTCGCCGACCGTTCACCGCCGACGCTAACCGCAGGAAGGGGCGATCCGGGGCAGGGCGCTCCGTAGGACACCCCGACCGGACAGCCCGGGGCTGGCCCGCACCGGACCGGACCCGGGCCCACCGGCGTCAGCCGAGGTCCGGGATGCGCCAGTCGACCGGCTCGTGGCCCTGCAGCGCGATCGCCTCGTTGATCAGGGTGAACGGGCGGGAGCCGAAGAACTTCTTCGCCGACAGCGGGGAGGGGTGCGCCCCCTTCACCACCACGTGCCGCGCGGCGTCGATCAGCGGCAGCTTCTTCTGCGCGTAGTTGCCCCACAGCACGAACACCGCCGGGTCGGGCCGCTCCGACACCGCGCGGATCACCGCGTCGGTGAACTTCTCCCAGCCCTTGCCCTTGTGCGAGTTTGCCTCACCGGCACGGACCGTGAGCACCGCGTTCAGCAGGAGGACGCCCTGTTCGGCCCACGGCATGAGGTAGCCGTTGTCCGGGACGGGGGTGCCCAGCTCCTGCTGCATCTCCTTGTAGATGTTGCGCAGGGACGGCGGGACGCGCACGCCCGGCCGGACCGAGAAGCACAGCCCGTGGCCCTGACCCTCGCCGTGATAGGGGTCCTGGCCGAGGATCAGCACCTTGACCCTGTCGTACGGCGTGGCGTCCAGGGCGGCGAAGACCTCCTCGCGCGGCGGGTACACCGGACCCTTCGCCCGCTCCTCCTCGACGAACTCCGTCAGCTCCTTGAAATAGGGCTGCTGGAGTTCGTCGCCCAGAACCCCGCGCCAGGACTCGGGCAGCATGGCGATGTCGGTCACGTCAACGTCCTTACGATGTGCGGTCACTTCGGTTCAGAACCTACCGGCGCCCACTGACAACGGGCCCCCGGGACCGCACACCCCGTGCGCTACCAGCTCGTCTTGCGGTGCAGTTCCCACATCATCATGATCGTCGCGGGGTCCATGGCCCGCTCCGCGCCCGAGATCTCGTTGCTGGCGCCCACGTACTGCCTGCCCTGCCACAGCGGCAGCAGCCGCGCGTCCTTGACCAGGATCTCCTGCGCCTCCTCGAACGCCTTGATCACATTGCCGCGGTCGCTCTCGCGGCGCGAGCGGGGCAGCAGGTCGCTGGTGATCTTGCTGGCCATGTACGGCGTACCGAGGGCGTTCTGCTCGCCGACGAAGGGGGCGATGAAGTTGTCGGGGTCCGGGAAGTCCGGGGACCAGCCGCGGCCGAACACCGGGTACTCGCCCTTCTGGTAGCCGGCCACGTAGGTCTTCCAGGGGCGGCTCTTGAGGGTGATGTCGAAGAGGCCGGACGCCTCGAGCTGGTTCTTGATCTCCTGGAACTCCGCGGCCGTCTCGGAGCCGTACCGGTCCGTGGTGAACCAGAAGGTGAGCGGCACGGGCGTGGCGATGCCGGCCTCGGTGAGGATCTCGCGCGCCTTGTCGGCGTCGGGCTCGCCGAACACGTCGAAGTAGGGCGTCTTGTGGCCGGTCAGGCCCTTGGGGACCATCGAGTACAGGGGGACGACGGTGTCCTTGTAGACCTTGTGCGCGATGGCGGCGCGGTCGATGAGCTGGGCGACGGCCAGCCGGACGGGCTTCTTCTCCGCCATCGGGTTGTCCGGGTTGAACACCAGGTAGTTGATGTCGGTGCCCGAGCCCTCGACGATCTGGATGTCCTCGTTGGAGTTCTTGCTCTGGAGGGCGACGATGTCACGGGCGGCCAGACCGCGGTAGGTGAGGTCGATGCGCTTGTCGCGCAGGGCCTTGACCATGCTGGTGGAGTCCATGAAGTAGCGCACGCTCACCGCGTTGTTCTTGCGCTCCGCGAAGCCCTTGTAGCTGTCGTTCTTGACCAGCTCGGCCTTCTTGCCCTCGCTGTAGGACTCCAGGGTGTACGGCCCCGAGCCGAGGATCTTCCCGTCCGTGCGCACCGCGTCGGGCGGGTACTCGTCGGGGCTGACGATCGACATGGCGGGCGTGGCCAGCACGAACGGGAAGGTGGCGTCCGCCTTGTTGAGGTGGAAGACCACCTCCCGGTCGCTGGGCGTCTGCACCCGGTCGAGGCTGCTGAGGAGACCGGCTGGCCCGCCGTTGACCTGGATGGTCCGCACGCGGTCGATGGAGTGCTTCACCGCGGCGGCGTTCAGCGGGTCGCCGTTGGAGAAGGTGAGGCCTTCGCGCAGTTCGCAGCGGTAGACCTTGTTGGAGCTGTCACTGAAGGCGCATTCCTGGGCCGCGTCCGGCTGGGGCGTGGTCGCACCGTTGGGGTAGGCCAGCAGGGTCTGGTAGATGTTGCGGAAGAGTTCCCAGGAGCTGTCCCAGGAAGCCGCGGGGTCCAGCGTGCTCGGGGCGCTGGTGGTGCCCAGCACGATTGGACCTTTGTCCTCCGGGGTATCGGAAGACAGGACGCCGCACCCGGCCACCAGCGATGATATGGACGCGATGGCCGCCATCCGCCGCAGGCCTCGGTTCCGGTTGAACACGCGCACGCTCCTCGATCTGCTGTACCAATCGATCTGCCGTACCCAGGGTCGGCAGACGATACCGCAGCACCGTGCGGACCGGACCTCCCAGGGGGCTGTGACCTTGTCCGACCCGGTCGTGGCGGCCCTGCCGCCCGGCGGTGCGGGGCCTCCCGGACGGGCCCGTGGACGCGCGGATCCCCCGTCGTGACACACCCGTCGGCCCTTGTCGTACGGGCGCCCGCGCCGTTCGGCGCGGGCGCCCCACTCCTGCCGGCCGTTCCGTACGGGTCAGCCCACGCCCGCGTTCAGGAAGATGCCTCCGTCGACGACGAGCGTCTGGCCGGTGATCCAGTCCGCCTGGGCCGACGTCAGGAAGGCGGCGGCGCCGCCGATGTCGGAGGGCACGCCGAGGCGGCCGAGCGGGTAGGCGGCGGCGGCCTCCTCCTCCCGGCCCTCGTACAGGGCCTGGGCGAACTTGGTCTTGACCACGGCCGGGGCGATCGCGTTGACCCGCACCAGCGGCGAGAACTCGTGCGCGAGCTGCGCCGTCAGGTTGATCAGCGCGGCCTTGCTGACGCCGTACGCCGCGATGAACGGCGAGGGCGACAGGCCCGCGACGGAGGCGATGTTGACGATCGCGCCGCCGTTGTCCTTCTGCCAGGCGTGCCAGGTCTTCTGGGCGAAGCCGAGCGCCGAGATCACGTTGGTCTCGAAGACCTTGCGCGCCACGTTCAGGTCGAGGTCGGCGATGGGACCGAACACCGGGTTCGTCCCGGCGTTGTTGACCAGGAAGTCGACGCGGCCGAAGGCCTCCATCGTGCGCTCGACGGCGACGGCCTGGTGGGCCTCGTCGTGCGCCTTGCCGGCGACACCGATGACCCGGTCCGCGCCGAGCCGGTCGGCGGCCTCCTTCAGGGCGTCCTCGTTGCGGCCGGTGATGCAGACCCGGTCGCCGCGTGCCACGAGCGCCTCGGCGACGCCGTACCCGATGCCGCGGCTGGCGCCGGTGACCAGGGCGACCTTGCCGGAGAGTTCCTCGGATGTCATGTGCTGTCCTTAAAACGGTGGCTTAGTCGAGCGGTCCGCCGGCGACGTACAGGACCTGGCCGGAGACGAAACCGGCCGCGTCGCCCGTGAAGTAGGCGATGGCACCCGCAACGTCCTCGGGCCGGCCCACGCGCTGCACCGGGATCTGGGTGGCGGCGGCGGCCTGGAAGTCCTCGAAGCCCATGCCGACGCGCTCGGCGGTGGCCTTGGTCATCTCGGTGACGATGAAGCCGGGGGCGACCGAGTTCGCGGTGATGCCGAACTTGCCGAGTTCCTTGGCGAGGGTCTTGGTGAAGCCCTGCATGCCGGCCTTGGCCGCGGCGTAGTTGGCCTGGCCGCGGTTGCCGAGCGCGGAGGACGAGGAGAGGTTGACGATGCGGCCGAACCCGGCGTCGACCATGTGCTTCTGGCACGCCCGGGACATCAGGAAGGCGCCGCGCAGGTGCACGTTCATGACCGTGTCCCAGTCGGAGGCGCTCATCTTGAACAGCAGGTTGTCGCGCAGCACGCCCGCGTTGTTGACGAGGATCGCCGGCGCGCCCAGTTCCTCGGCGACGCGGGCCACGGCGGCCTCGACCTGGGCCTCGTCGGACACGTCGCAGCCGACGGCGATCGCCCTGCCGCCCGCGGCGGTGATCTTCTCGACGGTGTCCTTGCAGGCGGCCTCGTCGAGGTCGATCACGGCGACCGCCCGGCCCTCTTCGGCCAGTCGTACGGCGGTGGCGGCGCCGATGCCCCGCGCGGCACCGGTGACGACCGCGACCCGCTGCTCAGTGGTGGACATTGCTGCTTCTCCTCGACCTAGGGATGCGGCTCGTGCGCGGCGCGCCCCGATGGGTGAGCAACCGCTTAGTACCTTCAGCAGACGTGACGCTAGAAGCCCCGGCACCCGGTGTCAACGGCGCGCCCGCGCGTGTGATCCATTCCCCCGTGCCTTCCCCGCCGGTCCGGCCCTCGACCGGGGCGTGTCCCGGCCCGTCGCCGGGGGACGGAAAGCACTCGATCGGCCCCCGGCCGCGCGCGGCGGCCGTGGACCGTCCCTAGCGTCGGTGTCCGGGCCACGCGTGGGCCGAACACGCCGCGCCTGGCCGGAAAGGAGGCGCACCATGCGCCGTCGTACCGGTGCCGCGGGCACCCTGGTCGCACTCGCTTCGGCGTTCGTGCTGGCCCACCCCGCTCACGCCCAGGACCTGGACTGCGCCGACTTCACCTTCCAGGAGGAGGCGCAGGCCGTGTTCGACCTGGACACGAGCGACCCCAACCGACTCGACGAGGAGCAGGGCCCGGACGACGGGAGGGCCTGCGAGGTCCTTCCCCGGCGGAGCGGGCTGACGGCGGCCACGAGTTCACCGCCGGCCACGGCGACCGCCACGAGTTCACCGACGCCGACGCCGACGGCCACGGCGACGGCCCCGAGTCCGTCCGCGACCACCCGGGGCGTGAGGGGCGGGGTCGGCGGCTCGTCGGAGGACGGGCCGAGCGGCGGAGACCTCGTGCTCGGCGGGGTGTTCGTGGCGGGCGCGGCGCTGGCCACCGGGTACTGGGTGGGGCGGCGCCGGACCTGACGCCGTGTCCGTGCGCGGCGGCGGGTCAGCGGACGAGCAGGCCGAGGAGGCGGTCGGCCTCGGCGGCCGGGTCGGCGGTGAGACCGGTGTGCACCGGCCCCGGCTGGACGACCGTCGAACGGGGCGCGACGAGCCAGCGGAAGCGGCGTCCGGCGTCGTCCCGCGCGGCCTGTCCGGCCGCGTCGCCGCCCGCGCACACGTCCTCCACGGCGCGCAGCGCGGCCCGGACACCCGCGACGTCCGCCTGCGGGTCGAGGGCGAGCAGGCGGGCCTCGTCGAGGTGGGTGCGCACGACGACGCGGGCCCGCGCCCGGCAGTACAGGAGCACGCCGGCGTTGACGCACTCGCCGCGCTCGACGCGCGGTACGACCCTGAGCAGGGCGTACTCGAAGACGTCCCGGCCGCCGCCCTGGCCCGCCCTGATGATGTGACGCCCGGTCACTGCTCCCCCTCGATGTGCCGGTGGATGACGGCCGCCCGGGCCAGCAGGGGCCGCGCGTGGGCCCGGCGCAGGTCGTCCGGGGTGTCGAAGCCGGGCTCGCCCGTCAGCCAGGAGTCGGGGATCTCCGCGGTGACCTCGGCGAGGAGGTCCTCGGTGACGAGCGGCGCGAGGTCGGCGGCGGCCGAGGCGATGTCCGGGCGGAACGGCGCGAGGGCGTGCTCGCGGGCGTCGTAGGGGCGGTCGGCGAAGGCGTCGGCGCCGGGCCAGTTGTGGTGCCAGATGACGGTGGCGCCGTGGTCGATCAGCCACACCTCGCCGTGGTGGACGAGGAGGTTGGGGTTGCGCCAGGACCGGTCGACGTTGTTCACGAGGGCGTCGAACCAGACGATCCGCCCGGCTTCCTCGGGGCTCACCGGGAAGGCGAGCGGGTCGAAGCCGAGCGCGCCGGACAGGAAGGCCGTGCCGAGGTTGGTGCCCGCGCTGGACCTGAGGAGTTCCTGCACCTGCGGGTCGGGTTCGCCGAGGCCCAGCAGGGGATCGAGGTGGACGGTGACCAGGCGCGGCATGCGGAAGCCGAGCCGGCGGGCGAGTTCTCCGCACAGGACCTCGGCGACCAGCGTCTTGCGGCCCTGCCCGGCGCCGGTGAACTTCAGGACGTACGTCCCGAGGTCGTCGGCCTCGACGAGGCCCGGCAGCGAACCGCCCTCCCGCAGGGGCGTGATGTAGCGGGTCGCGATGACTTCCTTGAGCACCGCCCCAGGTTACTGGGGCGGCCGGGGTGCGGCGGCAGCCGTGCGGGGACTCCCGCGCGGGCCGGGCCCGGGCCGTAGCGCGATCCCGGGGAGGGCTGAACGCCCGGGGGGTCGCGGGCCGTATGAGTGGACGGACACCGGGTCCGCGCGGACAGGCGTCCCCCCAAGTCGTCAGGCGGAAGGAAACACGACCATGACCAGCACATCGTCTCAAGGACCGGCGCACCGTCCCGTGCCGGGACCGGCCCGCCGGACCGTCGTGGCGGCGGTGGGGGCGGCGGGGCTGGCCGCCGCGCTGACCGCGTGCGGTTCGGACGACGGCTCGACGTCGGTGTCGTCGGACGGGTCGGGCGGCGCCGGGGCCGCGGGCGGCTCGGCCGGGGCCGAGGTGGAGGGAACCGTGCTGGCGAGGACCACCGACATCCCCGAGGGCGGCGGCAAGATCTTCAAGGACCAGGCTGTGGTGGTGACGCAGCCGGCCGCGGGCACCTTCAAGGCGTTCTCGGCGAAGTGCACGCACGCGGGCTGCGCGGTCGCGGACATCGTCGACGGCGCGATCATCTGCCCCTGCCACAACAGCGCGTTCTCCGTCAGCGACGGCAGTGTGCGGAAGGGGCCCGCGCCGAGGCCGCTTCCGGCGGAGCGGATCACCGTCGAGGGCGACGCGATCCTGCTCGACTGACGTCCCTCCTCACCCCACCTGCCGGGCGGCCGTCCGCAGCGCCCCGACCGCCGCCCGGATCGAGGGCCGGCGGTCGGCGTCCGCGCGCCACACGACGTACACGTGCCGCTTCACGCGCTGCGTGAGGGGGACGGTGACGACGCCCGGCGGGACGGGGCGGCGGCCCAGGAGCGGGGCGATGCACACGCCGAGTCCCACGGCGACCAGACCGAGCTGGGTGTGGGTCTCGGCGGCGCGGTGGACGACGTTCGGCACGATGCCCTTCGAGCGGAGCGTGAACATCAGCCACTCGTGGCAGAACTCCCCCTCGCCCCAGGTGATCCACTCGTCGTCGGCGAACTCGGCGAGGTCCGCCTCGGCCCGGTGCGCGAGCCGGTGTCCGGCCGGCATCGCGACGTCGGCGGGGTCGTCCAGCAGCGGCGCCTTGACCAGGCCGTCCGGGACCGGCATCGGCTTGTTGTACCAGTCGAGCACCACGGCCAGGTCGAGATCGCCGCGTACGACGCCGCGTACGCCCAGTTCCGGTTCCAGTTCGCGGGAGCGCACCCGGAGGTCCGGGTGGTCGGCGCGCAGCGCGGCGAGCGCCGCCGGGAACAGTCCGCGCGCGGCCGTCGGGAACGCCGAGAGCCGCAGCTCTCCGGCGACCTGCCCGCGGTGCGCCTCCAGGTCGGACTGCGCCAGCTCGACCTGCGAGAGGATGCGGGCCGCGTGTTCGGCGAGCAGCCGGCCGGCGTCGGTGAGCCTGACGCCGCGTCCGTTCTTCGCGAGGAGCTGCTGCCCGACCTCGCGCTCCAGCTTCGACATCTGCTGGGAGACGGCCGATGTCGTGATGTGCAGCCCCTCGGCGGCGCCGCTGACCGAGCCGTGCCGGGCGAGGGCGTCGAGGGTGCGCAGGCGCTCAAGGCTCAACATGTAAGCGATGCTACGAGATATCGCGTGCCAAATCTCGATTGTGCTACGAGATCATGGGCGGCATCGTAGGGCGCATGACCAGCACCACCAGCACGTCCCGGCCCTCGCGCGCGCCGGGCGCCGCCGGGGCGCCTTCCGCCCCCGCTGCCGAGGCACCCGCCGTATCCGCCGGGGCGCCCCCCGCACCCACCGCCCCCGGCCGCCGCGTCCTCGACTGGCGGCTGCGCTTCGGCCTCCTGTCCCTGATCTGGGGATTCAGCTTCCTGCTGATCAAGGTGGGCACGGACGGCTACGCGCCCTTCCAGGTCACCTTCGGGCGGCTGCTCTTCGGAACGGCGGTACTGGCCGCGGCGATGGCCGTGAAGCGGGAGCGGCTGCCGCGCGGGGCACGCACCTGGGGGCACCTGGCGGTCGCGGGTCTCCTGCTCAACGCGCTGCCGTTCTCGCTGTTCGCGTTCGCGGAGCTGACCATTCCGTCGACTCTGGCGGGCATCTGCAACGCGACCTCGCCGCTGTGGGGCATGGCCCTGTCCCTGGTCGCGCTGTCGGAGGACCGGCCGACCCGGCTGCGGGTCGCCGGTCTCGGCGTCGGTTTCCTCGGTGTGCTGACGGTGCTCGGCGCCTGGCAGGGCTTCGCGGGCCTGGACGCCAGGGGCACGGCGATGGCCCTGCTGGCGTCGCTGAGCTACCCGGTCGGCTGGATCTACGTCCGCCGCACGCTCGCCGGTTCCCACCACTCGCACCTGTCGCTGACGGGCGCGCAGCTCATGCTGGCGACGGTTCAGCTGAGCGTGGTCACCCCGCTGTTCACGGCCGCTCCGGACCGCTTTCCGGTGCTGCCGCTGCTGGCCGTCGCGACCCTGGGGGCGCTGGGCACGGGGGTCGCCGTCCTCCTCCAGTACGGCCTGGTCGCCGAGGTCGGCCCGACGACCGCCCAGATGGTCACGTACTTCATCCCGGTGATCGCGACCGCCGCGGGCGTCGCCGTCCTCGGTGAGTCCCTGGCCTGGTCGACGCCGGTGGGCGCGCTGATCGTCCTGGCGGGGGCGGCGCTCACGCAGGGGGCGCGCCGGAGTCCCCGGACCGGGGCGGTCGGCAGGCGGAGCCCCGGCACCCCGTAGCCCCCCGCGGCTTCACGGACTCGCGGACGCGCCCCGCCCTACACGTAACTCCGCGCGGGCGCGGGACCCGACGCCGAGGCGATGGCGGCCGCCAGTCCGTCCGCCTCCTCCGTGCCCAGGGTCGCGATGGTGACGCGGATGCCGGGCGGGGCACTGAGGCGGAAGCGGGCGCCGGGGGACACGGCCCAGCCGGCGTGCAGCAGGCGGGCCACGACTCCGGTCTCGTCCGGGACGGGGATCCAGACGTTGAGGCCGCTGCGCCCGTGCGCCGTGATGCCGCGCCGGGCGAGCGCGCCGGTCAGGGCGTCGCGGCGCCGCCCGTACGCCGCCGCGACCGCGCGCGCGTCCACCTCCCCGTCGGCCCACAGCCGTACGATCGCGCGCTGGGCCAGTCTGCTCACCCAGCCGGGCCCGAGCCGCTGCCGCCCCCGGACCCGGTCGAGCGTGACGGCGTCGCCGGTGAGCACGGCGAGCCGCAGGTCGGGCCCGTAGGCCTTGGCGACCGACCGCACGAAGGCCCAGTGCCGGGTGGTTCCGGCGAGGGGGTGCAGGGGCAGGTCGACGATGCCGTGCCCGTGGTCGTCCTCGATCAGCAGCGTGTCGGGGTGCCCGGCGAGTACGTCCCGCAGCTCACGCGCGCGTGCGGCGTCCACCGCGGCTCCGGTCGGGTTCTGCGCGCGGTCCGTGACGATCAGCGTGCGCGCCCCGGCCGCGAGCGCGCGCCGTACGTCCTCGGCGCGCGGGCCCCCGTCGTCCACGCCGACCGGTGCCGTGCGCAGCCCGAGGGCCGGGACCAGGTCCAGGGTCCGGCCCCAGCCGGGGTCCTCCACGGCGACGGTGTCGCCCGGTTTGAGGTGGGCAGCGAGGACCCGTTCGACGGCGTCGAGGGAGCCGGAGACGACGGCGAGGGGCCCGTCGGGCACGCCGTCGGCGGCGAGCCCGGTCCGGGCCGTGCGGGCCAGCTCCGGATCCACGGCGTCCTCCCCGTACAGGACGGGCGCCCGGTCGGCTTCGGCCGCGGCTGCCGCGAACGCCCGCTCCAGGGACGGCAGCAGGGCGGGGTCCGGGTTGCCGCTGGACACGTCGCGCACGCCCTCCGGGACGTCCACCCGGATGTGGTCCCGCCCGGTCGTGGCCGGCGCGGGCCGCACCCTGCTGCCGCGCCGGCCGGCCGTCTCGATGACGCCGCGTTCGCGCAGTGTGCGGTACGCGGCGGCGACCGTGTGGGGATTCACGCCCAGGTGGGCGGCCAGCTCCCGCATGGGGGGCAGCAGCTCGCCGGGGCGCAGCTCGCCCGCGCCCACCGCGCGCTCGACGCTCGCGGAGATGTCGGCGGCGCGCCGCCCAGTGATCCGATATTCTTCTAGCACAAACTCAATTATGCACTAGCACAAAGGAGCGTGCCATGCAGGGGACCCCGGAGGGGCCGTCGCAGCCCGACGCCTACGCGCCGACCGACCGCACCGTCCCGACCCGCTCCGCGGACCGGGCCAGGTACGACACGGAGGTGGTGCACGCGATACTCGACGAGGGGTACGTCTGCCATCTCGGCTTCGTCCGCGACGGCGCCCCCGTCGTGCTGCCCACGCTCTACGCGCGCGTGGGCGAGCGGCTGTACGTGCACGGCTCGACGGGTTCGCGTCCGCTACGGGCGGCGGGCGGGGCGGACCCGGGCCTGCCGGTCTGCCTCACGGTGACGCACGTCGACGCGCTGGTCCTCGCCCGCTCCGCCTTCCACCACTCGGTCAACTACCGCTCCGTGGTGGTGCACGGCACCGCCCGCGACGTGACGGACCCGGAGGAGAAGCGGCGCGCCCTGGACGCCGTGGTCGACCATGTGCTGCCGGGCCGCTCCGCCGACTCCCGGCCGGCCAACGGGAAGGAGCTCGCCGCCACCGCCGTGATCCGCCTCGATCTCGACGAGGTCTCCGCCAAGCTCCGCACGGGCGGCGTCAACGACGAGCCCGAGGACCTCTCCCTCCCCCACTGGGCGGGCCTCCTCCCGCTGCGCAAGGGCTACGACGCCCCCCTCGCCGACCCCTCGCTGGCGCCGGGCACGGAACTGCCCGGTTATCGGCCGGGCGCGGCCCCGGGAAGGCCCGCCTCGGGCGGCCGGAGGCGGAAGGACGAGCGCGTTCGCCCGCAGGACCGGCACCCTCAGGTGGCGCTCCCCCGGGCGGACAACTCCCTTTCGGCGCCGCCGCCCGCGACCGGCCCGCCGGTTCCTCCGTCCGGCGCCGGGGCGGGAGCCGAGGACTGGGCGATGAACGCGCCGGCCAGGACGACCGCCCCGCCCACGAGCTGCGGCGCCGACAGGTGTTCGCCGAGCAGCACCCAGGCCAGCACCGTCGCGATGACCGCCTCCAGGCAGGCGACGACGCCCGCGACCTGCGGCGAGAGCCGGCGCACGGACACGACCCCGGTGACGTAGGCGAGGACCGTGGCGACGAGGACGATCCAGGACAGCAGCAGCGCGGCCGCCACCGGCGTCCCGTTCATGGGGGCGGTGTCCGCGAGAACGGCCCAGTCCATGCTCCAGGGCCGGGCGACGAGGGTCAGGACCAGGGCCCCGAGGAGGAGGCCGTACGCGATGACGCCGAGCGGGGCGGGTGCCTCCTCGCCGGCGTCGCCACCCCGGTCGGACAGCACGAAGTAGCCGACCTGGCAGCAGGCCGCGCCGAGCGCGAGCAGCAGGCCGAGGGCGTCGAAGCCGAGGCCCGCCCAGACCTCGACGACGCAGGCGAGTCCGCCGACCGCGAGGACCACGCCGACGGCGGCGGCGCGCGTGACCGGGCGGCGCTGCACGAACCGCACCCAGCCCAGCACGAGGGCGGGCGCCAGGTACTCCACCAGCAGGGCGACACCGACCGGGATACGGGATATCGCCGCGAAGTAGAAGGCCTGGACACCGGCCACGGCCAGCAGGCCGAACCCGGCGAGCAGTCCGGGCCTGCGGCGCAGCAGCCCGCGGTGGCGCACGGCGAGCGGCAGCATCACCAGGGCCGCGCCCGCGACCCGCAGCCACACCACGTGCAGCGGGTCCAGGCCCGCCTCGATCAGCGGCTTGGCCGCGACACCCGACCCCCCGAAGGCGACGGCGGACGCGAGCGCGAGGCCGAGACCCGCGCCCTTTCCACGGCCTCGGCTGCTTCCACCGCTCTCTGACGTACGCACCGGCCCATGATGACAGGACCGTCACAGCCGTAGACACCTGTTTCAGGGGCTGGACCTGCCGCGCGGTGTCCCGTCGCGCCCCGGGGCCGTCCGGCCGTGTGCCTCATGTCAGCGGGCGCACTCGCCGACCCCGCTCGCGTCCCCGGCGGTCTCCTCCCCGTACTTGTCGATCCGCGCGAGGACCTCGACGGTGTCGATCCCGGCGCGCGCCAGGACCTCGACGGCCCGCGCCTGCGGGTCCATGACGATGGCGGCGAGCAGGTCGAGACCGCGGGCGCGCGGGGCACCCCGCTGGGCCGCGCGCTGCCGGGCGTACGCCATGGCACCGGCCGCGACAGGCGAGAAGCCCTCGGTGTCCGGGGCACCGGGCACGGCGCCGGAGTCCTCGACGCCGCTCTGCCAGCGCAGCCCGTAGCCGATGCTGCGCTGCACGAGGTAGCCGAGCAGCCGCGCGGTCCGCGGCCCCTCCCCGAAGACGGCCCGCACGTCGAAGTCGTACTCCAGGAGCGACCGCAGCAGGTGGGCCGTGTCGATCTGGCGGTCCCCGTCCCGCACGGCTCTGCGGCGCGCACCGCCGACCACCGCCGCCAGTACGTCGCTGAGGCCGGCGTCGTCACGGGAACGCGGGGCGCCCTGCTCGGGAACGGGCTGCCAGGGGATGGTGGGCTCCACACTCCCACCTCATCAGCCGCCCCGGTGCCGGGCATCCCCGTGGGGGAGCATCTTCACGTCCCGCAGGAAGTGGACTCCGACTGGCTGAATCTCCTCCTCAAGGAGGAGATCACGACATATTTCCTGAGGGGCGCGCGCCGCCTGCACTGCGCCCCCATGGCCGGGCCGTCCGAGGCGCGAGGCGTCCGGCACGGCGACGACGGTTCCCGGGCCGGCCGGTGCCGCCGGCCCGCCGTCGACGGCGGGGAGCGGGTGTACCGGTCCGCTCCCCGCAGGACGCGCCGTCCGCCGACGCCCCGGCAGGCGAGTCCCGGCGCTGCCGCGAGGAGAGCCCGCTCCGGTGGCGCGTGCGGTGTGTTCGACGCGGGTCGGCGCGACTATGGTGGGCGGATGGCGTCGATCAAGCAGTTCCAGGTCACTTTCGACTGCGCGGAACCCGAGCGCGTGGCCCGTTTCTGGTGCGAGGTGCTGGGATACGTCGTCCCGCCGCCCCCGGAGGGGTTCGACTCGTGGGACGCGTTCAACCGCTCCCTCCCGCCCGAGCGGCAGGACTCGGCGTTCGCCTGCGTCGATCCCTCCGGTGTGGGCCCGCGGCTGTTCTTCCAGCGCGTTCCCGAGGGCAAGGTCGTCAAGAACCGGGTCCATCTGGACGTGCGGGTCGGTACCGGCCTGGTGGGCGAGGAACGCGTCGCCGCGCTGGAGGCCGAGTGCGCGCGGCTGGTCGGCCTCGGCGCGGTGCGCGTCCAGCTCCTGCGTGCCGACGGCTTCAACGAGTCGTGCCTCACGATGCAGGACGTCGAGGGCAACGAGTTCTGCCTCGACTGAGACGGCCGCGGGCCCCGCGGACTCCTCTCGCGGGAAAGCGGTCCGGAAGTCTCCGACTGGCCTTGGCCGACGGCCGTGCGCGGCCTTTAGCGTCGTGCCATGCGCATTCGAATCGTCGACGCCTTCACCGACCGTCCCTTCGCCGGCAACCCCGCCGGTGTCCTGCTGCTCGACGCCTTCCCCGCCGACGACCGGCTGCAGAAGGTGGCCCTGGAGGTCAACCACGCCGAGACGGCCTTCGCCCACCCCCTGCCGGGGGGCGGCGACGCCGACTGGGCACTGCGCTGGTTCACCCCCCTCACCGAGGTCGCGATGTGCGGGCACGCCACGCTCGCCACGGCCCACGTCCTGCGTGCCACGGGCGCCCACGAGGGACCCGTACGCTTCGCCACCCGCAGCGGTGTCCTGATCGCCACGCCCGGCGAGGACGGCTCGATCACCCTGGACTTCCCGACCGCCCGGCTCACCCCGGTCGACGCACCGGCCGGGGTCGCCGAGGCCCTGGGCGCCGAGCCGCGCGCCGTCCTCGACACCGGCCCGCGGGTGGGCGACCTGCTCGTGGAACTCGCCGACGAGAAGACCGTCCGCGGCCTCACACCGGACCACCGGGCCCTGCGGGCCTTCTCCGAGCGGGGTGTGATCGCCACCGCCCGCGCGGACGATGCCTCCCGCGGGCACGACTTCGTCTCCCGCTGCTTCTTCCCCAACGTCGGCATCGACGAGGACCCGGTCACCGGCAGCGCCCACACCGCCCTGGCGCCGTACTGGTCGGAGCGCCTCGGCCGGCCCGTCCTCACCGGCCTGCAGGCCTCGCCCCGCTCCGGGCACGTCCGTACGGAGCTGCGCGGCGACCGCACCCTGCTGACCGGGCACGCCGTCACGGTCATCGAGGGCGAACTGCTGGCCTGACCGGCCGTCCCGGGGCGGGCCCGCACTCCCGCCCCGGGACGGGTTCACGCGGTCGGAAGCCAGTCCACCCTGCCCGCGAGCAGCGCGTACCCGACGAACGCCCCGATGTCGAGGAGCGCGTGCGCCACCACCAGGGGGCCCACCCGGCCCCAGCGCCGGTACAGGTACACGAAGAGCACGCCCATGGCCAGATTCCCGACGAAACCGCCGATGCCCTGGTAGAGGTGGTACGAGCCGCGCAGTACGGAACTGGCCGCCAGCGCCGCCGTCGGGGTCCAGCCCAGCCGGCCGAGCCGGAGCAGCAGATAGCCGACGACGATCACTTCCTCCAGCACCGCGTTCTGGATCGCGGACAGGATCAGCACCGGGTGCTTCCACCACACGTCGGGCAGCGCCTCGGGCACCACGGTGAGGTTGAAGCCGAGGCCGCGCGCGGCGAGGTAGAAGGCGATGCCCGTGCCCCCCACGACGGCCGCGACGGCCGCGCCGCGCCCCAGGTCGGACCAGGGCCGGGTGCGGTCGAAGCCGATGACGCGCAGGCTCCGGCCCTCGCGCAGCAGGAAGTGCGCGACGAGCGCGACGGGCACCAGCGCCGTGGTGATGCCGAACACCTGCCAGGCGAGGTCGAGCCAGGGACGGCCCGGCGCGGCCGAGGCGTTCAGCGTGGCCGCCTGGTCCTTGAGGCCGCCGGGCCTGGTCACCGACCCGGCGAAGCTGATCAGCGCGGCCACGCCGCTCGCGCCGAGGGACAGCGCCAGCACGAGCAGCGTCTCGGAGCGCAACGTTCGCCGGTCCGGCCGCTCCGCGGCATGTGATGCGGCCACCGGGCCGTCCTGCGCCTGCACGCCCTGCCTCCACTCGACCGACGAACGTCTCGCGACGTCAGCTTGCCGGATCAGTATGGAGGGATGTGGGAGCCCGGTCGGATCCGGAGCGGGTACGGGAGGGACGCGGGCGGGCGGGGCCCTTCGCCGGCCGGCGGCGAAGGGCCGGGCGCTCAGGCCGCCGGCACCGGATCGGGCAGGCCCACCGGCCAGGTGTGCACGGGGTCGCCCTGGTGCATCAGCTCGTAGTAGCGCCGCGTCGTCGCGGCCAGCGCGGCTTCCCTGGACAGGCCCGACGCCAGGGCCTTGTGGAAGGTGGACGACTGCCACGTCGCCCCGTTGACCCGACGGCGGCAGCGCTCCTCGATCACGCCCAGGTACAGGTCGCGGTCGGCCGGCTCCACGCCCCACGCGTCGAGGCCCGCCTCGGCGAGGGGCAGCAGTTCGTCGCGCACCAGCGTGACGGCGTCGACCTCCTGCGTACCGCCGTACCGTCCCCGGCGGGGCCACGTCAGGCGGGCGTCGATGCCGTCCCGGCAGGCGGCGTCGAAGTTGGCGGCGGCGGCCTCGAACGGCAGCCGGGTCCACACCGGCCGGGACTCCTCGGCGAGGGCCCGCACCAGGCCGTAGTAGAAGGCGGCGTTCGCGATGACGTCGGTGATGGTCGGTCCGGCGGGCAGCACGCGGTTCTCCACCCGCAGGTGCGGGACGCCGTCGGCGATGCCGTAGACGGGGCGGTTCCAGCGGTAGACGGTGCCGTTGTGCAGGACGAGCTCGCCGAGCTTGGGCACGCCGCCCGCGTCCAGGACCTCCAGGGGGTCCTCGTCGTCGCAGATCGGCAGGAGCGCCGGGTAGTAGCGCAGGTTCTCCTCGAAGAGGTCGTACGCGGAGGACACCCAGCGTTCCCCGAACCAGGTGCGCGGCCGGACGCCCTGCGCCTGCAGTTCGGGCGGCCGGGTGTCGGTGGCCTGCTGGAAGAGCGGCGGCCGGGACTCCCGCCACAGCTCCCGCCCGAAGAGGAAGGGCGAGTTGGCGCCCACCGCGATCTGGGCGGCGGCGACGGCCTGCGCCGCGTTCCACACGTCGGAGAATCGGTTCGGCGTGACCTGGAGGTGCAGTTGTACGGAGGTGCAGGCGGCCTCCGGGGCGATGGAGCCCGAGGTGCACGTCAGGTGCTCGACGCCGTCGATGTCGAGCGCGAAGTCCTCGCCCCGAGCGGCCACTATCTGGTCGTTGAGCAGGGCGTAGCGGTCCACGTTCGACAGGTTGGAGGACACCAGGTCGTCGCGGTCCAGGGTGGGCAGGATGCCGATCATCACGATGCCCGCGTCGACCTCGCCGGCCTTGCGGTGGGCGTACGCGAGGGAGGTGCGCAGTTCCTCGGCGAGCCGGTCGAAGACCTGGCCGCCGAGCCGGTGCGGCGCGATGTTGACTTCCAGGTTGAACATGGCGAGTTCCGTTTGGAAATCACGGCTGGCGATCCGCTCCAGGACCTGCGCATTCAGCATTTTCGGCATGCCGTCGCCGCCCACCAGATTCAGCTCGATCTCCAGCCCCATCAGGTTCTTGGGGCGGTCGAACCGCTTCTCCTCCAGCAGTCGGCCGAGGCCCGTCAGACACTGCCGCAACTTGTCACGGTAGTGCTGGCGATCGGACAGGTCGAACTCGCCTGCCGCGACCTTTTCCCCCATCGAACCGTCCCTTCCTCCCATGGGCGTACCGAAGATCGATGCGCCTCCCACGTGCCGGGTCAGGTGGGATGATGCCCAGCAACCGCGATCGATAACGTCCCGCGCGGCCCCGTTGCCCGCTACTCTGGTCGGCGAAGGCCCGCGGCACATTCACGAGGCATGACGGACGGCACTCTTTCGGACTGCCGGGAACTCGTGAAAAACGCCGATGACAATGGGCCGACCGCTCGGCGGACATATCCCGAGGTCAACGTCGCGGGACGGCTCGGGAATCAGGATTATTATCGCGTATCGTCGTCCGAATGTACCCTTGATCCGGGACCTCAAAACGGCTAGCCGAAACACTGGCTGAACAGGCGTCGTATAAACTCCGCGCACAAGGCAGAAGGTTGGCGCCCACGGTCGCCCCCACCGTCACGGCACTGCGCGGCGGTCCTCACCGGCACGGCACCCTTGCACACGCGGTGACCCGGCCCTGCCTCTCTGGCTTCCTTGTGGGACAGCGTCGTCCGCCCCCCCGCCCTCGCGCCACCGTGCCTTCTCCTGAGAGGCGACCCACCATGCCGCTGCATGTTCCCCCGGCTCCCGCGCCGGCCCTGCGCGCCGTCCTGACCGCGCTCGGTTCGCCCGCCGCGCTCAACGAGGCCCGCACCCCGGCCCTGCGCACCGCGCAGGGCCCCGCCACCGCCGAACTGGCGCTGCCGGTGCACGTCCTCGACCACATCACCGCCGAGGGCGTCACCGCCACGAGGCTGACCGGGTGGCGCTTCCTGATCCACTGCGGCGGGCATGCCGTGGCCGCCGCGGAGACCGTGCTGACCCCCGACGGCTGGGGCTTCTCCCACTTCTTCGAGGGCCCGTACATCACCTCGACCGAGCTGGCGCTGCGACAGGCCGAGGCGGCGCCCCACCCGTACCAGCCGCGGCTGCTGTCCCTGCCGAGCCTGTACATGCTCACGCTGTGGCTGCACGGCGACTGCGCCGCGGACGCCGGCACCGGCCATCCCGCCCCGGGGGACCTGCTCGTCCCGCTGGCACCCGCGCCGCCCGGAATCGCGGCGTACCGTCCCTACCGGGTCGCCGACCTGCTGCCGGTACTGACCAGACGCGCCGACCCCTCCCGCCTGCTCCGGCCGACGGCCTGATCGACGGCCCGAAGGACAGGACACAGAAGACACCGCGCACCCCGTCGCCGAATTCGGTGCGACGGGGTACGTTTCTGTATCGCCTGTTTTCGACGGGCCACCGAATACGCGGGTCCGGCGGCGGCGCACCCCGTCCCGGGCGCGCCGCCGCCCGTCACCGCGCATTCCCGCATCCGGCGCACACATTCACGCTCGTGCGAGCGTCGACTTGCACGTACGAGCGAAACACGGAGGCGCGTACGAGCCGTATACGAATGAGACGGCGGGATTCCCCTCCCGGGGCCCGACCGGACTAGCCCCTGTCGGCCACGGTGAACCACCCGATGGGAGAGTGCAGTTGGGATGAACCGTCCGCGCGGGTGATGCGTCATGAACCTATGAGGAGCGGTGCCGCGAAATCCCTGCGGAATCATCTTCGTGGGGCAACACTGGGATCCGACCGACTTGTCATAACGGGGGGGCGGCCATGAACGAATACGCACGCCGCAGCGCAGAAACTCCAGCACCCACATCCGACACACGACGAGAGAACCAACCCATGTGCCAGCACCAGCCGCCCTGCCCCTCTGCCGCCTCCGCCGACCGGGAATCCGCCCGCCTCGTGGCACACCACCCGGAACAGGGATGGAGCCTGCTGTGCAACGGCGTCGTGCTCTTCGAGGACACCGGTGAACTCCTGCCCGACGGCCGGATCATCGCCCCGCACCGTCCGGTCGTCCGCCGGGTCACCACCACCGTCTGAGCCACCGGGGCGGGCGCACGTCCGGGAGCACCAGGGGCGGCACCGGCACCGCCCGCCGGCAAAAGGGGCCGGCCCGTGCCTTCCGCGGGCCGGCCCCGACGCAGGTCCGGGTGCCCGGGACCGGTGACCGGCCGTGGCGCTCGGCGTGACGCCGCACGGCCGTCGCGTCGATCGGCTCCTCCCCGGCCACTATCGTGACCGCATGCAGTCCTACACGATCGGCCAGGCGGCACGGCTGCTCGGCGTCAGCCCCGACACCGCGCGCCGCTGGGCGGACGCAGGCCGCGTGGCCACCCACCGCGACGACAGCGGGCGACGGCTCATCGACGGGCGGGACCTGGCCGCCTTCTCCGTCGAACTCGCCCAGGCCGGCGGCACCGAGGCGGACACCCCGCACACCTCCGTGCGCAACTCCTTCGCCGGAATCGTCACCGCGATCAAGCTCGGGGACGTCGCAGCCCAGGTCGAGATCCAGGCCGGCCCGCACCGGCTCGTCTCCCTGCTCACCCGCGAGGCCGTCGAGGAACTCGGCCTGGAGGTCGGCGTGGAGGCCACGGCCCGCGTGAAATCGACGAACGTGCACATCGACCGCACCTGAGCAACGGCCACCGCCGGCCTGCCCGTGCAGGCCTCTTCAGAGGAACGCACATGCCCACCTGAAGCGCCGATCTCCTCGCTCATGCGATGTGACAGGTGCCTTCCAGGCTGCATCTGCGTAAGGATGAGGGCATGACGACACGATTCGCGCGCCGGACGCGCCGTGCAGATTCCCGCGCCCTGCGCATGAGCGGCGCGGCGGCCGTCGCGTCGCTGGTCCTCGCCGCCTGCTCACCCGCCCCGGCGACGGACTCCGCCTCTCCCGGCGACGGCGGGAAGATCTCCGGTTCCGTCACCGTCTTCGCCGCCGCCTCGCTCAAGGAGAGCTTCACGGCGCTGGGCGAGCGGTTCGAGGAGGACCACCCGGGCGCGGACGTCACGTTCAGCTTCGGCGGCAGCGACTCACTGGCCGCGGGCATCACCGGCGGCGCCCCGGCCGACGTGTTCGCCGCCGCCAGCACCACCACCATGAAGACCGTCCTGGACCACGGCGACGCGGCGGGCCGCCCGGCCCCCTTCGCCCGCAACCAGCTCGCAATCGCCACCCTGCCCGGAAACCCCCACCGCATCACCACCCTCAAGGACCTCACCCGGCCCGGCCTGAAGGTCGTCCTGTGCGACCGGACGGTCCCCTGCGGCGCCGCCGCACGGACCGCCCTCGACGCGAGCGGACTCACGCTGACCCCCGTGTCGTACGAGCGGGACGTCAAGAGCGCCTTGACGAAGGTCGTACTGAAGGAGGCGGACGCGGCCGTCGTGTACAGGACGGACGTCCGGGCCGCGGGTGACAAGGTGGACGGCGTGGAGTTCCCGGAGTCCGCGAAGGCCGTCAACGACTGTCCGATCACCCTGCTCAAGAACGCCCCCAACCCCGCCGCGGCGAAGGCCTTCATCGCGCTCGTCCGGTCCGCCGAAGGGCGGAAGGTGCTGGGCGCGGCCGGGTTCCGCACGCCGTGAAGCGCGGCTTCGGTGACGCGGGGGGCCGCGTTTTCGGCGGCGCCCGCCGTCGGACCGCGCGACGCGGCGTGCCGCTGCCCATCCTGCTGCCCGCGCTCGCGGGCACGGCCTTCCTGCTGCTGCCCCTGATCGCCCTCCTCGTACGTGCCCCCTGGCGCAGCCTCCCGGAGCAGTTGACCGGCGCGGCCGTCTGGGAGGCGCTGCGTCTGTCGCTGGTGTGCGCCACGGCGGCGACCGCGCTCAGCCTGGCCGTCGGAGTGCCGCTGGCCTGGCTGCTGGCACGCGCCGACTTTCCCGGCCGGGGACTCCTGCGGGCCCTGGTGACGCTGCCGCTGGTGCTGCCCCCGGTGGTGGGCGGCGTGGCCCTGCTGCTCGCGCTCGGCCGGGGAGGCGTGGCCGGGCGGTGGCTGGACGCGTGGTTCGGTGTCACGCTGCCCTTCACCACGGCCGGAGTGGTCGTCGCGGAGACGTTCGTGGCACTGCCGTTCCTCGTCATCAGCGTCGAGGGCACCCTGCGGGCGGCCGACCCGCGCTACGAGGAGGCGGCGGCCACCCTCGGCGCGTCCCGTTTCACGGCGTTCCGCCGGGTCACGCTGCCGCTGATCGCGCCGGGCGTCGCCGCGGGAGCCGTCCTGGCCTGGGCCCGGGCGCTGGGCGAGTTCGGCGCGACGATCACCTTCGCGGGCAACTTCCCCGGCCGCACCCAGACCATGCCGCTCGCGGTGTACCTGGCGCTGCAGAACGACCCCGCGGCGGCCATCGCCCTCAGCCTGGTCCTCCTCGCGGTCTCCGTCGCGGTGCTCGCGGGCCTGCGCGACCGGTGGGTGGCACCGTCATGACCGGCACCGTGCCCGGCACCGGCACGGCGCGCGCCGAAGGACTCGACGCCCGTCTCGTCGTCGACCGCGGGGACTTCCGGCTCGACGTGGTCCTGACCGCGGCGCCCGGCGAGGTCGTCGCGCTGCTCGGCCCGAACGGCGCGGGCAAGTCCACCGCCCTGCGCGCCCTCGCCGGCCTCACCCCGCTCGACGGCGGGCATCTGCGCCTGGACGGCACCGACCTCGGCCGTACGCCCCCGGAGGACCGTCCGGTCGGCGTCGTCTTCCAGGACTATCTGCTGTTCCCGCACCTCACCGCCCTGGACAACGTGGCGTTCGGACCGCGCTGCCGGGGCGCGGGCAGGGCGGAGGCCCGCGCCCGGGCGGCCCGGTGGCTGGAGCGCATGGGCCTCGCCGCGCACTCCGGCGTCAAGCCCCGACGGCTCTCCGGCGGGCAGGCGCAGCGCGTCGCACTCGCCCGGGCCCTGGCCACCCGGCCCCGGCTGCTGCTCCTCGACGAGCCGCTGGCGGCGCTGGACGCACGGACCCGGCTGGACGTGCGCGCCCAGTTGCGCCGGCACCTCGCCGAGTTCGAGGCGATGGCCCTCCTCGTCACGCACGACCCGCTGGACGCCATGGTGCTGGCCGACCGGCTCGTCGTCGTCGAGGACGGTCACGTCGTCCAGGAGGGCACCCCGGCCGGCATCGCGCGGCATCCGCGTACCGACTACATCGCCCGGCTGGTCGGCCTGAACCTGTACCGCGGGCGGGCCGACGGCCACACCGTACGGCTCGACGCGGGCCCGTCCGTCACCACGTCTGAGGACCTCTCCGGGCCGGTGTTCGTGGCGTTCCCGCCGGGTGCCGTGACCTTGCACCGGGAACGGCCCGCCGGATCCAGCGCCCGCAACCTCTGGCGCTGCGAGGTCACCGGCCTCGACGTCCACGGCGACCGCATCCGGGCGGGCCTGGCCGGTGAGCTGTCGCTCGCCGCCGACCTCACGACGGTCGCGGCGGCCGAGCTGGACCTGCGTCCGGGCGCACCGGTGTGGGCCGCGGTGAAGGCCGCGCAGACGCACGCCTACCCCGCGTAGGACACGCCCGAGGGGGTGCCGCCGGACCTGCCGGGCGGCACCCCCTCGGGCACGGGGACGTCAGTCCTCGTAGGCGTCCAGCGGCGGGCAGGAGCAGACCAGGTTCCGGTCGCCGTAGGCCTGGTCGATCCGGCGCACCGGCGGCCAGTACTTGTCCGCGGCCGTCACGTCGCCGGGGAAGACCGCGTCCTCGCGGCTGTAGGCGTGGTCCCACTCACCGCCGAGCGCGGCGGCCGTGTGCGGGGCACCGCGCAGCGGGTTGTCCTCGGCGGGCCACTCGCCGGAGCCGACCTTCTCGATCTCCGCGCGGATGGCGATCATCGCCTCGCAGAACCGGTCCAGCTCGGTGAGGTCCTCGGACTCGGTCGGCTCGATCATGAGCGTCCCCGCGACCGGGAAGGACATCGTCGGCGCGTGGAAGCCGTAGTCGATGAGCCGCTTGGCGACGTCGTCCACGCTGACGCCGGTCGCCTTGGTCAGCGGACGCAGGTCGACGATGCACTCGTGCGCGACCAGCCCGCCGGGGCCGGTGTACAGCACCGGGTAGTGCGGCTCCAGGCGCTTGGCGATGTAGTTGGCGGAGAGCACGGCGACCTGCGTCGCCCGCTTCAGGCCCTCGCCGCCCATCAGCCGGACGTACGCCCACGAGATCGGCAGGATGCCCGCCGAACCCCAGGGCGCCGCCGAGACGGGGCCCACGCCCGTGGCGGGTCCGGCCTCGGGCTGGAGCGGGTGGTTCGGCAGGTGCGGTGCGAGGTGCGACCGAACGGCGACCGGGCCGACACCGGGACCGCCGCCGCCGTGCGGGATGCAGAACGTCTTGTGCAGGTTCAGGTGGGAGACGTCGCCGCCGAAGTGGCCGGGCTTGGCCAGGCCCACCAGGGCGTTGAGGTTGGCGCCATCCACGTACACCTGGCCGCCCGCGTCGTGCACGCGCCCGCAGATGTCGGCGACGTGCTCCTCGAACACGCCGTGCGTCGACGGGTACGTGATCATGA
>DASTDN010000653.1:0-8237 GCA_035710365.1 Streptomyces sp.
TGGTGACGCGGGGTGCGGTGCCTGCGGGTGGTGAGGGTGTGGTGTCGGATCCGGCGGGGTCGGCGGTGTGGGGTCTGGTGCGTGCGGCGCAGGCGGAGAATCCGGGCCGGATCGTTCTGCTGGACACCGATCCCGTGGCGGGGGGTGGTGCTTCGGCGTCGGTGCTGGGCGCGGCGCTGGCGGGTGGGGAACCCCAGCTCGCCGTGCGCGGGACGTCCCTCCTGGTGCCCCGGCTCGCTCGCGCTCGCGGTGACGTCCCCGGCCTGCCGGTGGCGTTCCGGCCGGAGGGGACGGTGCTGGTGACGGGCGGCACCGGGTCGCTGGGCGGGCTGGTGGCCCGGCACCTGGTCACGCGGCACGGCGTGCGGCATCTCCTGCTGGCGAGCAGGCGCGGCCCGGACGCTGAAGGCGTCTCGGACCTGGTGGGTGAGCTGACCGGGCTGGGCGCGGCGGTGTCGGTGGTGGCGTGTGACGTGTCCGACCGGGCCCAGGTGGAGGCGCTGCTGGAGTCGGTGCCGGAAGAGCACCCCCTGACCGGAGTCGTGCACCTGGCGGGCGTGCTGGACGACGGCGTGATCGGAGCGCTGACGGCGGACCGCCTGGCGGCGGTCCTCGCGCCGAAGGCGGACGCCGCGCGGCACCTCGACGAGCTGACCCGCGACCTGGACCTGGCGGCGTTCGTCGTGTTCTCGTCCGCCGCCTCCCTCATGGGCTCGGCCGGCCAGGGCAACTACGCGGCGGCCAACGCCTACCTGGACGGACTGGTGGCGCACCGCCGCGCGGCCGGTCTGCCCGGCGTGTCGCTGGCCTGGGGCCTGTGGGAGCAGACCACGGGCATGACCACGCACCTCAGCGCCGTCGACCAGGCACGGATGAGCCGCGGCGGAGTCCTGGCGATGACACCGGCCGAGGCACTGGAGATCCTCGACACCGGTCTGCGCACGGGCCGGTCGGGCGCGTCCCTGCTGGTGCCGATCAAGCTGGATCTGCGCGCCCTGCGCGGCCAGGCCTCGGCAGGCGGCACGGTCCCGCATCTGCTGCGCGGCCTGGTGCGTACGGGCCGGCGCCCGGCCCGCACCGCCTCCGCGGACAGCGGTGGCCTGGTCCGCCGGCTCGCCGCGCTGCCGCCGGCCGAGCAGGAGAGCCTCCTGCTGACCACCGTCCTGACCGAGGCGAGCGGCGTCCTGGGCTTCGGCGACCCCGAACCGGCGCAGAGCACAAGCGGCTTCAGCGACCTCGGGTTCGACTCCCTGACCGCGGTGGAGCTGCGCAACCGGCTCAGCACCGCGACCGGCGTGAAACTGCCCGCCACCCTGGTCTTCGACTACCCCACCCCGCTGGCCCTCGCCCGCCACCTGCGCGACGAACTGGGCGCCGCCACAGGCGCCCCCGACACGCCCACGGCGGCCGCGGTCGTCGCGGCCGACCCCGACGAGCCGATCGCGATCGTGGGGATGGCCTGCCGGCTGCCGGGCGGCGTGACCGGCCCCGAAGACCTGTGGCACATGGTCTGCGACGGCCGGGAAGGCATGTCGTCCTTCCCCGACGACCGCGGCTGGGACCTGGAGAGCCTGTTCGACGAGGACCCCGACCGGCCCGGAACGTCCTACACCAGCCGAGGCGGCTTCCTCCGGGGCGCCGGACTCTTCGACGCGGGACTCTTCGGGATCTCGCCGCGTGAGGCGCTGGCCATGGACCCGCAGCAGCGGCTCCTGCTGGAGACCTCCTGGGAGGCCCTGGAACGCGCGGGCATCGACCCGGCCACGGCACAGGGCGCGGACATCGGCGTCTTCTCCGGCGTCTCCATCCACGACTATCTCGAGTCCCTGAGCAACATGCCCGCCGAACTCGAGGGCTTCGTCACCACCGCCACCGCGGGAAGCGTGGCCTCGGGCCGCGTGTCGTACGTCTTCGGCTTCGAGGGCCCGGCCGTCACCGTCGACACGGCGTGCTCGTCGTCGCTGGTGGCGATGCACCTGGCCGCGCAGGCACTGCGGCAGGGCGAGTGCTCGATGGCCCTGGCCGGCGGCGTCGCCGTCATGGGGTCACCGATCGGCGTCCTCGGCATGTCACGGCAGCGCGGTCTGGCCGCCGACGGCCGGTGCAAGGCGTACGCGGACGGTGCCGACGGCACGGTGCTGTCCGAGGGCGTCGGCCTCGTGGTGCTGGAACGGCTGTCGGTGGCCCGGGAGCGCGGCCACCGCGTACTCGCCCTGATCCGTGGCAGCGCGGTGAACCAGGACGGTGCGTCGAACGGTCTGACCGCGCCGAATGGTCCGTCGCAGCAGCGGGTGATCCGGCGGGCGCTGGCGAGCGCGGGGCTGTCGGCCTCGGATGTGGACGTGGTGGAGGGCCACGGCACGGGGACGGCGCTCGGGGACCCGATCGAGGCGCAGGCGTTGCTGGCGACGTACGGGCAGGGGCGGGAGCCCGGGCGGCCGCTGTGGCTGGGGTCGTTGAAGTCGAACGTCGGTCATACGCAGGCGGCGGCGGGCGTGGGCAGCGTGATCAAGATGGTGCAGGCGCTGCGGCACGGCGTGCTGCCCCCCACCCTGCACGCGCAGCGGCCCACGAGCCAGGTCGACTGGTCGGCGGGCGCGATCGAACTGCTCACCGAGGCCCAGGACTGGCAGCCGAACGGCCGCCCCCGCCGGGCCGGAGTCTCCTCCTTCGGCATCAGCGGCACGAATGCCCACCTCATCCTGGAGGAGGCACCTGCCGAGGAGGAGACGCCCGCCGCGTCGCCGCCCGAAGGGGCGGTGCCGCTCGTGGTGTCGGCGCGCAGCCCTCGTTCGCTGGCGGGTCTGGCCGGGCGGTTGGCGTCGTTCGTCGAGGGCTCGGGTGATGTGCCGTTGGCAGGTGTGGCGGGGGCGTTGGTGTCGGGTCGGGCGGTGCTGGGTGAGCGTGCGGTGGTGGTGGCCGGTTCGGAGGGTGAGGCGTTTGGTGGGTTGTCGGCGCTGGCGCGGGGTGTGAGCGGGCCGGGTGTGGTGTCCGGTTCGGTGGGTGCGCTGGGTCGGGTGGTGTGGGTTTTCCCTGGTCAGGGGTCGCAGTGGGTGGGGATGGGGCGGGAGTTGCTGGATTCCTCGCCGGTCTTCGCCGAGCGGGTGGCTGAGTGTGCTGTCGCGTTGGAGCGGTGGGTGGACTGGTCGCTCGTCGATGTGCTGCGGGGTGAGTGTGACCCGGATCTGCTGGATCGGGTGGATGTGGTGCAGCCGGCGAGTTTCGCGGTGATGGTGGGGCTGGCCGCGGTGTGGGGGTCGGTGGGTGTCCGGCCTGATGCGGTGCTCGGTCACTCCCAGGGTGAGATCGCGGCCGCGTACGTGGCGGGTGCGCTGTCACTGGAGGACGCGGCACGCGTGGTGGCGTTGCGGAGCCGGGCTATCGCCGCGCGGTTGTCCGGGCGGGGTGGCATGGCGTCCGTCGCGCTGAGTGCCGAGGACGTAGGCGCCCGGTTGGAGCCGTGGGCGGACCGCGTGGAAGTGGCGGCGGTCAACGGGCCCTCGTCGGTGGTGGTAGCGGGTGATGCCGAGGCGCTGGCCGAGGTGTTGGAGGCCTTGTCCGGTGACGGGGTGCGGGTGCGGCGGATCGCGGTGGATTACGCGTCGCACACCCGGCACGTGGAGGACATCCGCGAAGACCTCGCGGAGGCGCTTGCGCCTGTCGCGGCTCAGGCTCCTGCCGTGCCCTTCTATTCCACGGTGACCGGTGGCTTGGTCGAGGACGCGGGCGTGTTGGACGGTGACTACTGGTACCGCAACCTCCGCGGGCGGGTGGGCTTCGGTCCGGCCGTGGCGGAGCTGCTGGGGCAGGGGCACCGGGTGTTCGTCGAGGTCAGTGCGCACCCGGTACTCGTCCAGCCGATCGCCGAGATCACCGAGACCGCCGAGGACGGGGATGTTCTGGTCACCGGTTCGCTGCGGCGTGATGACGGAGGTCTGAGGCGGCTGTTCGTCTCGATGGCCGAGCTGTGGGTGCGGGGTGTCACGGTGGACTGGAGGGCCGTGCTGCCCGCCCAGACCGTGGCCCATGTCGATGTGCCGACGTATGCCTTCGACCACCAGCACTACTGGCTCCAGCCTGCCCGGCCCGCCGCCGACGCGGCGTCGATGGGGCTGGCCGGTGCCGATCATCCGCTGCTGGGTGCGGTGGTGCGGTTGCCGCAGTCCGACGGGCTGGTCTTCACGTCGCGGTTGTTGCTGCGGACGCACCCCTGGCTGGCCGATCACCGGGTGGGCGGCACCGCACTGGTGCCGGGGGCCGGGCTCGTGGAGCTGGCGGTGCGGGCCGGTGACGAGGCCGGGTGCGGTGTACTGGACGAACTCGTCACCGAATCACCACTGGTGCTGCCCGAACGGGGCGGCGTACGGGTACAGGTCGCGGTGGGCGGTCCGCGTGCGGACGGCTCCCGCACGGTGGACGTGTACTCGCTGCGCGAGGACGCCGCCGACGGCGCAGCCGGCACGTGGACCCGGCACGCGACGGGCGTCCTGTCGGCCCGGACCCGAACGGACCACGCGGACCGTCCGGACCGCCCGGACCACTCGTTCTCCGAGGCTCCCGTGGACCCCGTGGGTTTCGACTTCACCGCCTGGCCGCCGCCCGGTGCGCAGCCGGTCGCGGTGGAGGGGTTCTACGGCGAGCTGGTCGAGCGCGGGTACGAGTACGGGCCGGCCTTCCAGGGCGTACGGGCGGTGTGGCGGCGCGGCGACGAGGTGTTCGCCGAGGTCGCGCTGCCGGAGGAGGAACGCCAGGAGGCCGGACGGTTCGGCGTGCACCCCGCCCTGCTGGACGCGGCCCTGCACGCCACCCTGCTGGACGCCGCTGCGCCGGGAGGTGAGGACGGAGCGGACGGGCCGGTGGTGCGGCTGCCGTCGGACTGGGACGGGCTGGTGCTGCACGCGGTGGGCGCCTCGGTGCTGCGCGTACGGCTGCTGCCCGACGGCTCCCGGACGGGGCCCGCGACCGTCGCGCTGCAGGCGGCGGACGAGGCCGGCGGTCTGGTGCTGACGGCGGACTCGCTGGTGCTGCGGGAGGTGGCTCCCGGGCGGTTGGCGAGGTCGGCGGCGGGCGCGACGGTCACCGACTCGCTGTACGCGGTCGAGTGGGACGAACTGCCTCCGCCGCAGGGCGTGGAGCATGCGTCACCGTCGTGGATCGCGGTCGGCACCGCCGACGAGGTCGCGGTCCTGGCCGACGACATGGCCGCGGGCGCCGACGTACCGGCGGCGGCGATTCTCGAAGCCACCGGGAACGGCGGCGACGGCAGCGGCGACGACACGGTGCTGGCGCTCTCCTCACGCGTGCTGGGTGTGGTGCAGGCGTGGCTGGCCGCCGGGCCCGGACTGGAACGTTCGCGGCTGGTGGTGGCGACCCGGGGCGCGGTGCCGGCGGGTGGCGACGGCGCGGTCAGCGACCCGGCGGGATCGGCGGTGTGGGGCATGGTGCGCGCGGCCCAGGCCGAGAACCCGGACCGGATCGTCCTGCTTGACCTCGACCCCGCCTCGGGCGAGGGCGCGGCACCCGTGCTGGGGACCGTCCTGGCCTGCGAAGAGCCGCAGATGGCCGTCCGCGGTACGAGCCTGTCGGTGCCCCGGCTCGTCCGCCCGGCCGGTGAGGCCCCGGACGGTTCCTCGGTGTTCGGCGCCGAGGGGACCGTACTGATCACCGGTGCCGGTTCGCTGGGCGCCCTCGCGGCCCGGCATCTGGTCGCGCGGCACGGTGTGCGGCGCCTGATGCTGGCGAGCCGGCGGGGCCCGGACGCCGAGGGCGTGGCGGAGCTGGTCGCCGAACTCGCCGAACAGGGCGCCCAGGCGTCCGCGCTGGCCTGCGACCTGTCCGACCGGGACCAGGTGGTGGCCCTGCTGGCGTCGGTGCCGGACGAACACCCCCTGACCGGGGTCGTCCACACGGCCGGTGTGCTGGACGCCGGGGTGATCGGGACGGTGACCCCGGAACGCCTGGCGAGGGTGTTCGCGCCGAAGGTGGACGCCGTGGGTCACCTGGACGAGCTGACGCGGGCCCTCCCTCTGCGTGCTTTCGTGGTGTATTCGTCGGTGTCGGCGGTGTTCATGGGTGCGGGCAGTGGCAGTTACGCGGCGGCGAACGCGTATCTGGACGGGGTGGTGGCGGGCCGTCGGGCGGCGGGTCTGCCCGGGGTGTCGCTGGCGTGGGGTCTGTGGGAGCAGACGACGGGTATGGCGGCCGGGACGGACGATCTCACCCGGGCCCGGATGAACCGGCGTGGTGGTCTGCGGGCGATGACGCCGGAGGAGGGCATGGAGCTGTTCGACACCGCCCTGCGTTCGGGCCGGGCACTGCTCGTCCCGGCCAAGCTGGACCTGCGGGGCGTACGGGCGGACGCGGCGGCGGGCGGCCAGGTGCCGCACCTGCTGCGCGGCCTGGTACGGGCGGGCCGCCAGCAGGCGAGTACGGCGACGGCCGGTGACGGCGGGCTCGCCCACCGGCTGGCGGGCCTCGCCGCCGCCGACCAGGAGGCGCTGCTGCTCGACCTGGTGCGGGCGCGGGCCGCCGTCGTCCTCGGTCACAGGGGACCGGAGGACGTCCGGCCGGACACGGCGTTCAAGGAGGCCGGGTTCGACTCGCTGACGTCGGTGGAGCTGCGCAACCGGCTGCGCGAAGCGACCGGGCTGCCCCTGCCCGCCACGCTCGTCTTCGACCATCCCACCCCCCTGGCGATCGCCCGCCACCTCCACCGGGAGCTGGTCCAGGGCGGTGGGGCGAGCGATGCGGAAGTGGACGAGGAACGGCTGAGGCAGGCGCTCGTGTCCCTCCCCCTGGACCGTTTCCGGGAAGCCGGACTGATGGACGCCCTGATCAGGCTTGCTTCCCTCGGCGGAAGCGGAGCACAGGTCGGCGTACTCGACGCGGAAGACGAGGAGCCGGAGATCTCCGAGCTGAATGTCGATGATCTCGTGCAATTGGCGCTCGGCGACAACGAATCCTTCGAAACCGCTGAATGACCGGGGGGAAATGACATGAGTGCGTCCTATGAAAAGGTCGTCGAGGCGCTGCGGAAATCGCTCGAAGAAGTCGGTTCGCTGAAGAAGCGCAACCGTCAACTCCTCGGCGCTTCCCGCGAACCCATTGCCATCGTGGGAATGGCCTGCCGGCTGCCGGGCGGCGTGACGAGCCCCGACGGCCTGTGGCGGCTGGTCAGCGAGGGCGGGGACGCGGTGTCCGGGTTCCCGGAGAACCGCGGCTGGGACCTGGAGGGTCTGTTCGACCCCGACCCCGACCGCCCCGGGACGTCATACGCCAGCCACGGCGGATTCCTGCACGAGGCGGGTCTGTTCGACGCCGGGTTCTTCGGTATCTCGCCGCGCGAGGCGCGGGCGATGGACCCGCAGCAACGGCTGCTGCTGGAGACGTCGTGGGAGGCCCTGGAAGGCGCCGGCATCGACCCGGTGTCGTTGAAGGGGACCGACGTCGGCGTGTTCACCGGGGTGTTCGGACAGGGCTACGTCGCCCCCGGCGCCAGTGTCGTCACCCCGGAACTCGAAGGCTTCGCCGGCACCGGCGGCGCGTCCAGTGTGGCGTCCGGCCGGGTCTCGTACGTCCTCGGTTTCGAGGGCCCCGCGGTGACCGTCGACACGGCGTGTTCGTCGTCGCTGGTGGCGATGCATCTGGCCGCGCAGTCGCTGCGGCAGGGCGAGTGCTCGATGGCGCTGGCCGGTGGCGTGACGGTCATGGCGACACCGGGCGCCTTCGTGGAGTTCTCCCGCCAGCGTGGCCTGGCCCAGGACGGGCGGTGCAAGGCGTATGCGGACGCCGCCGACGGCACGGGCTGGGCCGAGGGTGTGGGTGTGGTCGTCCTGGAGCGGTTGTCGGTGGCGCGGGAGCGGGGGCACCGGGTGCTGGCCGTCGTCCGTGGGTCGGCGGTGAACCAGGACGGCGCGTCCAACGGCCTGACCGCACCCAACGGCCCGTCGCAGCAGCGCGTCATCCGGGGCGCGTTGGCGAGCGCGGGGCTGTCGGCCTCGGACGTGGACCTGGTGGAGGGGCACGGGACGGGGACGGCGCTGGGTGATCCGATCGAGGCGCAGGCGTTGCTGGCGACGTACGGGCGGGACCGTGATCCCGGGCGGCCGTTGTGGCTGGGGTCGTTGAAGTCGAACGTCGGTCATACGCAGGCGGCGGCGGGTGTCGCGGGCGTGATCAAGATGGTGCAGGCGCTGCGGCACGGTGTGATGCCTCCGACGCTGCACGTGGACGAGCCG
>DASTDN010000654.1:0-2736 GCA_035710365.1 Streptomyces sp.
GTCGGGACCGCGGACGGCAACGGCACCGCGCCCCCGCGCTTACCCCCCAATCCCCGGGACATGCGGGTGACGGCCCGGCGGACATGCCGCGCCCGGACCGGGGTATCCGCTGCCGAGGAGCCGCACCGGCGGGCCCGCCGCCCGCCGCGCCGCACGTGCCCCGGGGGCCCGTGAGGAAGGAGCGCCGTGCCCGCCGACGACGAAGCCGCCGCACACCGGCACCCCCGTGTCCCGGCCCACGCCGACGGCGCGAACCCGCCGGGCACGCGCCCCGGGCACCGGAACAGACCGAACGACTGACGGGGACACCACACGCATGGAGCTGACCGAGAAGACCGGCCCCGCCGCCCGGGGCGGCCCGCCCCCGCACCGTGGCGGGGCGCCCGCCGTGCGCACCCCCGCGCAGGCCCGCGCCCAGGCCGAGACGGTGGTGCGCCGCGCCTGGGACGCCGCCGGGGGCCGCCGCCCGCGCGACGAGGACGTCATCGACCTGCTGCTCGTCGTGTCCGAGCTGGTCACCAACGCGATCCGGCACGGCGGGGGCCTCACCGGTTTCGCCGCCCGGCCCGTCCCCGACGGCGCGCCGGTCCCCGACGGGGTGCGGATCGCCGTCCACGACCGCAGCGACGTCGTCCCCCCGGTCGCCTACGGGCAGGGCGCCCCGCCGCCCGGGCACCTCGGCAGCGGCTACGGCTGGCCGCTCGTCATCCGCCTCGCCCGGGAGGTCTCCGTCGACCGGCGGCCCGGGGGCGGGAAGACCGTCACCGTCCTCGTTCCGGTGCGCGCCGCCTGAACCGCGGCGCCCGCCTCACCACGGCAGGAAGACGTGTATGTCCTTGCCGCGGTCGTTCGTCACGACACTGACCTGGTCGCACAGCGTGTGGATCAGATGCCAGCCGATACCGCCCCCGCCGCGGCTCGGATGGAACGGACGCGGCGCGGGCGGCGTGGTGTTGGTGTCGTGCAGCACCACGTGCACCCCGTCGAAGGTGCGCCGCAGACCCAGCTCGAACGGCCCCGGCGCGTACTGCACCGCGTTGGCCGCCAGCTCCGTCACCACCAGCAGGATGTCGTCCCAGTGCTCCGGAGCCGAAGGCGGCGACACACTCGACAGCTCGTCGAGGAACTCCTCCGCGACAAGACGCGCACCCGTGACGTTGTGCAGCGCCCCCGGGAAGCCCGCGGTGCGGTTCGGAATCTCCTTGGCAGCCAGTGTCCTGTCCCAACCCGGCTCGGTAGCCATGTCGCCTCTCCGGCCCGACGTCCGTGCATGTCGGCCTTTCTCTGCGTCCTTGGTTGGCTAGTTCCCAGCCGACGGGCTCCTACGCGCGTGGCCGGCGCCCGCCGCGGCCCGCTCAGCGGAACACGTTGTCCGCGGCGTCCGGGTCGTCCCACGCCACCACTTCCCCGGGCGTCACACCCGCGCGCGCCCGCGAACGGGCCCGGTACATCTCCTCGATCTCCGCCGCGTGACGCCGTACGACCTCGTCGCGGCGGACCTTCATCGACGGCGTCACCAGCCCGTCGGCCATCTCGAACGGCTTCGGCAGCACCCGGAACACCCGGATCGACTCCGAACGCGACACCGCGCTGTTGGCGGCGGCCACGGCCCGCGCGATCTCCTCGTGCAGCGCGTTCTCCTCACGGGCCTCCCGGCCCGGCAGGTCGCCCTTCCACGCCAGCGTGCCCCGCCAGTGCGCCAGGAACTCCGGGTCCAGCGTGAGCAGCGCCCCCACGCACGGCCGGTTGTCGCCCACCACCACCGCCTGGTGGATCAGCGGGTGCATCCGCAGCCGCTCCTCCAGCGCGGTCGGCGACACGCTCTTGCCGCCGCTGGTGATGATGACGTCCTTCTTGCGGCCGGTGATCGTCAGATAACCCTCGTCGTCGAGGTGCCCGAGATCGCCGGTGGCCAGCCAGCCCTCGCGCAGTGCCGCCGCGGTCGCCACCGGATCGTTGACGTAGCCCTGGAACACCGACGGCCCCCGCACCAGGATCTCCCCGTCCCCGGCGGTCCTGATCTCGGTGTCCGGCAGCGCCTGCCCGACCGTGCCGGACTTCTCCCGGCCCAGCGGCTGCATGGTGACGCCGCCGCTGGTCTCCGTCAGGCCGTACCAGTCGTGCACCCACACGCCGATGCCCTCGTAGAACAGCGACAGTTCGCGGCTCAGCGGGGAGCCGCCCGAGGTGGCCCGCAGCACCCGCCCGCCCAGCGCGGCCCGCAGCCTGCGGTACACCGTCCGCTCGTACAGCGCGTGCCGCAGCCGCAGGCCCACGCCCGGCCCGCGGCCCCGCCCGAGCCGCTGCCGCTCCCGGGCCAGGGCGTACTCGCGCGCCGTGCCCGCGGCCCGCTCGAACAGCGCGCCGTGCCCGGCCTCCCGGAACCGGCGCAGGAACGTCTTGTACATCCGCTCGAACAGCGACGGCACCGCGTACAGATACGTGGGCCGGAAGGACTGCAGCGCCTCCAGCAGCGCCGGCTCGCTCAGGTCCGGCTCGTGCCCGAGCAGCCCCCCGCCGCGCACGCACATGAGCTGGATCATCAGCCCGTACACGTGGGAGAACGGCAGGAAGGCGAGGACGGCGGCCTGCTCGCCGGGCAGGGCCGCCGTGTGCCCCCAGCCCGCCAGCAGCGTGTCGCAGGGGGCGGCCAGGCCGCGGTGGCTGAGCGCGCAGCCCATGGCCCGCCCGGTGGTGCCCGACGTGTACGCGATGACGGCCGTGGAGTCCGGCAGC
>DASTDN010000655.1:0-15479 GCA_035710365.1 Streptomyces sp.
GCCCCCGTCCCCGGGCCGGGCCGGGGACGGGCCGGGGACGGGGCCGCCCCCGGCCCGGGCCGTCCGTGCGCCTGGCGTCTGCACCTCTCCCACCCGTGCTTCTCTCGCCGCTACCTCTTCAGTCCCCACCTCTGCCGCCCGTGCCTCCCCCGTCCCCGTACCTCTGCCGCCTGTACGCCTTCCGCCCGCACCTCTGTCCGCCATACTCCTGCCGCCCGTACGCCTGCCGTCCGCGCCTCTTCCGCCCGTGCACCTGCCGACCAGGGGTCTCCCGTCGGTGCACGCGAGGCCGGGCCCTGCCCGTGCGGGAGGGGCGCGCATAGGGTGTACGGACCTCCCGTCTCCGGCCTCCAGGAGCACCGTGCCGTCTCCTCGTACCGCGCACATCGCCGCCGTCGGCCTGCTGTGGGCGGCGGTCGCCGCCTGTGGGGACGCGGGTGGTCTGCAGAAGGCGGGGGCCGCGCCGACCGCGGTCAGTCCGGCGCGGCCGTGGCCGTCGCTGACGCCCGCGTCGAGCCCGGCCTGGGACTACGACGAGGCGGAGACGGAGATCGTCAAGGGCGTACGGGTCCCCGGGGACGACATCCGTGCCGCCGACCCGGTCGCCGTCGTACGGGCCGAGATCGCCGCGCATCCCGAGGACTACGCCGGGGCGAAGGCCCCCTACCGGGAGACGGCCCGGCTGGTCCGCCGGTGCGGTACCGGCGAAGGCCTGGGCGAGGGCGGCGATGCGCGGGGCGGTGCCGGCGAGGCCCGGGGCGAGGGCGGCGGGCGGGAGGCGTGTCCGCTGCTGGAGCCGTACTACCGGGACGTGACCGGTGACGGGCACGAGGAGATGACGCTGGGCTTCTCCCTGCTGCCCGCGAAGATGACGGCCGTGCGCGTGTACACGGTCGACGACCGGCACCGGCTGGTGCGGGTCATGGAGAACGACGACGCGGTGAGCGCCGTCGAACTGGCCGGGCGGTCGGTGATCATCCGGGCGCCGTCGGAGGTACCGGGGTACGAGTACCGGCTCCAGTGGACCTGGGACCCCGACCAGCGCGTGATGCTGCTCACCCACGACGAGATGCTGCGCACCGGGCGGCGGGAGCGGCCGGTGCGGCCCTCGCACACCCCCGGCACCCCGCACACCCCGGGTTCCCCGCACTCCCCCCGCCCCTCGCGTTCCGCCGGCCCGCCCCGTTCTTCCGGCCCTTCGCACTCCTCCGCGTCCCCGTCATCCGGGGCGGCGGCGTCCGCGCCCGGAAGCGCGTCGGCCGCGGACGGGGCGTCGGAGGCCTCGCCGTGAGCGGGGCCCTTCGGCGGTCCCGCCGGCCGTGGCCCGTCCTGCCGCGCCGGCCGGGGGCGCTCGCCGTGCGGGCCGCCGTCTTCATCACGGTGATGTGCTGTGCGCTCGCCGCGCTGCTCGGCGTCCTGGTGCACGTGTCGGTGACGCAGCAGACCGTGGACCAGGCCCGCGACACGGCGCTGACCCGGTTGTCGGAGGCGACGGCCGCCTACCAGGCCGGTGACTCGCCCGTGGCCGGGGCCCAGGTGGACCCGCCGGGGCTGCCCGCGTCGCTGCGGGCGCTGGCGGTGGGCGGGGCGCGCGGCACCATGGTCGCGCGGCACGAGGGGCGGCCCACGATGTGGGCGGCGGGCCCGGTGGACGGGGGCCGGGCGCTGGCCGTCGGCATCGACTACTCGCAGCAGGCCCGCACCATCGACGGCCTCGACCGGGCCATCCTCTGGTCGTCGGCGCTCGCGATCGGGGCGACGGTGCTGGTGGGCGCGTTCGCGGTGACCCGGGTGACGCGGCGGCTGCACACCACGGCCCGCGTGGCCCGGCGGATCAGCGCGGGCGACCTGGACGCGCGCGTGGCGGACCCGCGGGCGAGGCGGAACGCGGCCCGGGACACCGCACGCCGTCCCCAGGACGAGGTGGCCGCGGTGGCCGCCGCCCTGGACTCCATGGCGGCCTCGCTCCAGGCCAAGCTGCTGGCCGAGCAGCGCTTCACCGCGGACGTGGCGCACGAGCTGCGTACGCCTCTGACCGGGTTGCACGCGGCGGCCGAGCTGCTGCCGCCGGGGCGGCCGACGGAGCTGGTGCGGGACCGGGTGGCGGCGCTGCGCACCCTCACCGAGGACCTGCTGGAGATCTCCCGGCTGGACACCGGCAGGGAGCGGCTGGAGGCGGACTCCGAGCAGCTCGGGCCGCTGGCCGAGCGGGTGGTGCGGGCGTCGGGGGGAGGCGCGGAGGTCACGGTCCTGCGGGACGCGGTGGTGGAGACGGACCGGCGACGGCTGGAGCGGGTGCTGGGCAACCTCGTGGCGAACGCGCTGCGGCACGGCCGGGCGCCGGTGGCGGTGACGGTGGACGGCGCGGTGGTCACCGTACGGGACCACGGCGAGGGCTACCCGGACTACCTGCTGACGCACGGGCCGCAGCGTTTCCGTACGGAAGGCGGGACGAAGGGGCACGGCCTCGGGCTGACGATCGCGCTGGGCCAGGCGGAGGTGCTGGGCGCCCGGCTCACCTTCACGAACGGGCCGGACGGCGGGGCGGTGGCGGCGCTGGTCCTGCCGGGCGGGGAGCGGGGCGAAGCCCGGGCGCAGGGCCGGTCCGCGGCCCCGCACCGGCCCCCGCCCGCGTCCTCGGACGCTCCCGCGGGCCCGCCCGTGGGCCGGGCGGGCGGCCCCGCGGTCTGATCCGCGGGGCCCGGGCACCCACCCGGGCGGGCCCCGCGCACCGTCGCCCTCCCTATGGCGCAGCACGGCGCGCACGGCACCGTGGGTGACCCTAGCGTGGCGAACAGTGAGGTTCCGACCCTTTTCGCCCGCACATGGAGGTACTCCCATGTCCCTGCGTTCCCGCCTTGCCATAGCAGCCGCCGCCGGCGTTCTCGCCGCCACGGCCGCCACTCCGGCCGTCGCGACCGACGGCCATGGCGACGATCCGGGCAACGGCGCCACCGCGTACGGCAGCAGCGACACTTACGGCGACCACGACGGCGACGGCGTGTCCGGCACTGCCGGAGGCAACGGCATGACCGGTGGCGTGACCGGCGGCGACGGGTACGGCCACGGCGGCTACGGCTCCGAGGAGGGCGAGGGGGCCGCGTACGGCCACGGCGGGCGGCCCGGGGCCGCCGCTGCCGCCCCGGACGGGAATACCGCCGTCGCCCCCGGCACGGCCTCCGACCTGGCCGCCCCCGGCGGTGAGGCTCTCGACGCGCAGGCCACCCCCGGCGCCGCGACGCCCGGAACCGCCGGGAGCGCCACGGCCTCCGCAGTCACCGGGGCCGTCGCCGGCAGGGGCGGCGACGGCGACCGCCGTGCCGGCTACTACAAGGGCGTCGTGACGGCGAGCACCCTCGCCCTGCGCAGTGCCCCGAACCGCGGTTCGCAGATCATCCGGTACGCCCACCGGGGTGACGTCGTCAGCATCTTCTGCAAGACCGGCGGCGAGACGGTCGACGGCAACCCGCTGTGGTACCTGCTCCCGGACGGCACCTGGGCCTGGGGGGCGGCGCGCTACATCGACAACATCGGTCCCGCGCCACGCTGGTGCTGACGCCCGAAGGACACCACACGCCCCTGTCGGGTGAGTTCCGGGCATGAGCACGGCCGGAACGCCCTCGGCGACCGCGGGGCCGCACGCGCCCGCCGTCCGCCCCGCCCGGCGCCGCGGTGCCGAACTGGCCCTCGTCGTGCTGGCCGTACTGATCTGCGTGTACGGCTACTGCGCCGTCGGCCTCGCACAGCAGGGCTCCCTCCCGCCCGGCGCCGCCTCCTACGGCGCCGGGCTCGGCGCACTCGCGCTGCTGGCGCATCTCGCGGTGCGCCTCGGCGCCCCGTACGCCGATCCCCTGCCGCTGCCGATCGGGGTGCTGCTCAACGGGCTCGGCCTGGTGCTGATCCACCGGCTCGACCTGGAGACGCCGGGCGACCGCGACGCGCCCGCCCAACTGGTGTGGTCGACGCTCGGCGTGGCCCTGTTCGTCGTGGTGGTGCTGGTGCTGAGGGACCACCGGGTGCTGCGGCGGTACGCGTACGTGTGCGTCGCGGCGGCCCTCGCGCTGCTCACGCTGCCGGTCCTCTTCCCGGCGGTGAACGGCGCCCGCATCTGGGTGCGGGCCGCCGGGCTGTCCCTGCAGCCCGGCGAGTTCGCGAAGGTGCTGCTGGCCGTGTTCTTCGCCGCGTACCTCGCCGCCAACCGCGGCGCGCTGGCGTGCGCCGGCCGCCGCACCGGGTTCCAGCGGCTGCCGGCGGGGCGGGTGCTCGGCCCGGTCCTCGCCGTCTGGCTGCTGAGCGTCGGCGTGCTCGTCCTGGAGCGCGACCTCGGCACCTCGCTGCTGTTCTCCGGCCTGTTCGTCGTCCTGCTGTACGTCGCCACGGGCCGCACCGGCTGGATCACGCTCGGGCTGCCGCCGGCCGTCCTGGGCGCGATGGCCGTGGCCCGTCTGGAGCCGCACGTGCACGGCAGGGTGGAGGACTGGCTGCACCCGTTCGCGTCGATCGGGGCGGGCCGGGGCGCCGGCCAGCTCGCGCAGTCGCTGTTCTCGTTCGCGGCGGGCGGGATGCTGGGCACGGGGCCCGGGCTCGGCCACTCGGTGCTGATCGGATTCGCGGCCAAGTCTGACTTCATCCTGGCCACGGTGGGCGAGGAGCTGGGTCTGGCGGGCCTGTCCGCGGTCTTCCTGCTGTACGGGCTGCTGGTGGAGCGGGGTTTCCGGGCGGGCCTCGGGCTGCGCGACCCGTTCGGCCGGCTGCTCGCCGTGGGGCTCTCGTCGCTGATCGCGCTCCAGGTGTTCGTGGTCGCGGGCGGGGTGACGGGGCTGATCCCGCTGACCGGGATGGCGATGCCGTTCCTGGCGCAGGGCGGCTCCTCGGTCGTCGCCAACTGGGCGATCGTCGCCCTGCTGACGCGGCTGAGCGACGCGGCCGAGCGCCACCGGGCCCCCTCCCCGCCCACGCCCGCCCCCCTCGGCGTCCCCGGAGCGGTGGTGTCCCCGCCGTGACCCGTCACATCCGTCACGCCGCCCTGTTCTGCGCGCTGCTGCTGGCCGCGCTGCTGGTGAACGCCGCGCGCGTGCAGGTGGTGCGGGCCCCCGGCCTCGGGGCGAATCCCGCCGACCGGCGGCACGACATCGCCCGCTACCGCGCACCGCGCGGCGACATCCTGGTCGGCGGGCGGCCGGTGACCGGGTCCCGCGACACCGCCGAACCGCTGCGCCACGAGCGCACCTACACCGACGGCCCGCTGTACGCGCCGGTCACCGGCTTCGCCTCCCAGTTGTACGGGACGTCGCTGCTGGAGCGGGCCGAGGACGGGGTGCTGTCCGGCTCGGACCCGCTGCTGGCGCCGTTCCCGCTGTGGCACGACCTGACGCGGGGCCGCGCCCGGGGCGGCGACGTGGAGACCACGATCGACCCGGCGGCGCAGCGCGCGGCGTTCCGCGGGCTCGGCCGCCGCAAGGGCGCGGTCGCGGCGGTGGAACCGGCGACGGGCCGCGTCCTGGCGCTGGTGTCGGCGCCGTCGTACGACCCGCAGGAGCTGTCCGGGAACGACGCCGCGGCGGTGCGCGCGTGGACGCGGCTGAACGGCGACGCGGACCGGCCGATGCTGAACCGGGCGGTCCGCCGGACGTATCCGCCGGGTTCGACGTTCAAGGTGGTCACCGCGGCGGCGGCGCTGGAGGCGGGCGTGGTCCGGGACCTGGACGCGCCGACCGGCTCTCCCGCCCCGTACACCCTGCCGGGGACGACGACGCGGCTGACGAACGAGTCCGGCGGCTGCGCGGGCGCCTCGCTGCGGGACGCGTTCACCCGGTCCTGCAACACGGTGTTCGCGAAGCTCGGCGTGGACGTGGGGGCGCGGGCCATGGCGGCGACGGCGGAGGCGTTCGGGTTCAACGACGGCGGGCCGGGCATTCCGTTCGCCGTCGCGCGCAGCACCTTCGACCCGTCGGTGGACCGGGCGCAGCTCGCCCTGTCGTCCATCGGGCAGTACAACACGCGCGCCACGCCCCTGCAGATGGCGACGGTGGCGGCGGCGGTCGCCGACGGCGGCCGGATGCGGGTGCCGTACCTCGTGGAGCGGACGACGCGGGCGGGCGGCGCGACGGTGCGGACGGCGGGGCCGCGTCCGGCGCGGCAGGCGGTCCACCCGGCGACGGCCGCCCTGCTCGGGGAGCTGATGCGGGACGTCGTGGAGCGGGGCACGGGCCGGGGCGCGGCGCTGCCCGGGGCGACGGTGGGCGGCAAGACGGGCACCGCCCAGCACGGCGTCGGCAACGCGGGTACGCCGTACGCCTGGTTCGTGGCGTGGGCGCGGGGCGAGCGCGACGCGGAGCCGAGGGTGGCGGTCGCGGTGGTCGTGGAGGACGCCTCGGCGCGGCGCGGGAGCGTCACGGGCGGCGGCGTGGCGGCGCCCGTGGCGCGCGCGGTGATGCGGGCGGTGCTCGACGGGACGTAGCGGCACGGCGATGTCTGACACTGGTGGTGTGAGAAGCGAAGACACCCCTTTCGAGGGCGGGCCCATGGACGGCCGGGTGCTGCCCGTGCTGACCGGCATGACCGGCCACCCGCCCAAGACGTACCGCATTCCGGTCCCCGATCCGCGGGGCGGCCCGGCCACGGTCCTCGTCTACCGACGCGTCCCGCGCGACCCCGGGGGGCGCGTCGGCCTGACCCGCCGCTGGAAGTACGCCTACGACCCCGCGGGCGCGGCCGGTACGGGCCCGAGGTGGCCCTGGTCCGGGCCGCGGCCCCGCGGCGGTGCCGGGCCGGAGAACACCGACGGGTGACGGGTTGCGCCGGTCCGCGCACACTCGGGGCGCGGCCCGCGCGTGCCCGGCCGATGCTCACGGTGCGGAGCGGACGGGCCGCCCCGCACCGGAGGTGAGGCTGTGTCAGCACGGTTTCGGCGCCTGGTCTGTGCGGCCGTGGTGGCGGCCCAGGCCGTCCTCGCCGCCGTCCCGGCGTCCGCCGCACCCGAGCCGGCTCCCCCGGCCGGGCGGTCCCCCGCCGCAACCGGAGCCGCCGGGCCCGCTGAGCGTTCCGTGGCCGGACTGCTGAAAGACCTCCGGAGGCTGTACCGGGACGCCGAGCGGGCCACCGAGGCGTACAACGCGACCGAGGAGAGGCTGCGGAGACGGCGCGCCCGGACCGAGCGCCTCGACCGCGCCCTCGACCGCGCGCGGCTGAGGCTCCACGACAGCCGGGAGGAGGCCGGGCAGCTCGCCCGCCGGCAGTACCAGAGCAGCACCGACATCTCCCCCTACGTCCGGCTGCTGCTGGCCCGCGACCCGCGGCGCGCCCTCGACCAGGAGCACGTGATCGGGCGGGTGGCCCGCGGCCGGGCCGCGGCCGTGGACCGCCTCACCGGCCGCGAGAGGCGGGCCGACGCACTCGCGGGCCGGGCCCGCAGGGCCCTCGACGCCCAGCGCGTCCTGGCCGCCCGGCACCGGAAGGCCCGCGACGACGTCCGGCGCCGCCTCGGGGACGTCGAGGAACTCCTCTCCTCGCTCACCGCCGACCGGCTCGCCGCGGTCGCCCGGCTGGAGACGGCCTGGACCGCGAGGGCCCAGCGGCGCATGGTGACCTCCGGCGCGCTCGGCGGCGCCGCCACGCGGCCGACCGCCTCCGGGCGGCGGGCGGTGCGCTTCGCCCTGCGCCAGCTCGGCAAGCCCTACCGGTGGGGTTCCGAGGGACCGTCGGCGTACGACTGCTCGGGGCTGACCTCGAAGGCCTGGGCCCGCGCCGGGACGCCCGTGCCGCGCACCAGTCAGGAGCAGTGGGCGCGACTGCGGCGGGTGCCGCTGAGCGCGCTGCGTCCCGGCGACCTCGTCGTGTACTTCCCGGACGCGACGCATGTCGCCCTCTATCTGGGCGACGGCATGGTCGTGCACGCGCCGCGGCCCGGAGCGCGGATCACGGTGTCTCCGCTCGCGGTGAATCCGGTGCTGGGCGCGGTGCGCCCCGACCCGGGCGGGGAGCCCCTGGCGCGGTACACACCGCCGGAACTCCCCGAGGGGGCCACGCGCGGGCCGGGCGGGGGACGGGGAGGCGGGCAGGCGTCCTACGCGCCCGCGGCCACCGTGAGCTCCGCCAGGTAGGCCTGGGTCTTCTCCGGCTCGTAGAAGAAGTCCTCGAAGTCGGCCGGGTCGTTGAAGGCGTTGGCGATGCGGTCGGCGACCGGCTGGATCTGGGTGGCGGCGCCGAAGAGGTTCAGGATGTGCTCGGGCGGCGGGGCCAGCATCGCGTTCGTCCACTTGGTGACGTGCCGGGCGGTCTGCCAGTAGCGGTCGAAGGTCTGCTCCATCCAGGCCTCGTCGAACGGCTTGTCGCCGTGTTCCAGGATCGAGGCGAGGTAGGCGGCGGCGCACTTGGACGCCGAGTTGGAGCCCTGGCCGGTGATCGGGTCGTTCGCCACGACCACGTCGGCCACGCCGAGGACCAGGCCGCCGCTGGGCAGCCGGCCTACGGGCTTGCGGACGGTGGGGGCGTAGCGCCCGGAGAGGGTGCCGCCCGCGTCGGTCAGCTCGACCTCGGTGGCCCGCGCGTACTCCCAGGGGGTGTACCGCTTCATGAGGTCCAGGGTCAGGGAGAGGTGCCGGCCCGGGTCCTTGACGCCGTCGAAGACGTCGAGGGGGCCGCCGGGTATGCCCTCCCAGAACAGGATGTCGCAGCGGCCCGAGGTGGTCAGGCACGGCATGATGAACAACTCGCCGACGCCGGGCACGAGGTTGCAGCGCACGCCCTCGGTGTCCGGGTGCTCCGGGCGGGGGCCGAGACCGTGCACGTAGGAGACGGCCAGGGCGCGCTGCGGCTCGCTGTACGGGGAGCGCTCCGCGTCGCGCTCGAACATCTGGACCAGTTCGCCCTTGCCGGCGGAGACGAGGACGAGGTCGTAGGCGCGCGAGAAGTAGTCGAGGTCGCCGACGGCCGCGCCGTGGATGACGAGCTGGCCGCCGCGCTGCGCGAACGTCTCCATCCAGCCGGCCATCTTCACGCGCTGGTCCACCGACTGCGCGAAGGTGTCGAGGTGGCCGAACCAGTCGATGGCGCGCTGCGCGGGGCCCTCGGCCCAGGAGCCGGGGGCGGCCACCGACACGCCGAGCCCGCGCACCTTCGGGGTCTGGGACTCCCAGAAGTTCAGTTCCAGGTCCCGCTCGTGCTGGAGCGCGATGTCGAACATGCACTGCGTCGACATGACCCGCCCGGCGCGGATCTCCTCCGCGGTCCGGTTGGACATCAGGGTCACGTCGTACCCGTGCGACTGGAGGCCGAGGGCGAGCTGGAGGCCGGACTGTCCGGCTCCGACGACGAGTATCTTCCGCATGCGGGTGGTTCTCCTACTCGGGGGTTTCGTCGAGCGCGTGACCGACGAGGGCCAGGAGGGTCTCGATCACCGGGATCCGGCGGCGCGCATCCATGATCATGACAGGTATGTGCGCGGGGATCGTCAGCGCCTCCCGGACGTCCTCCGGTTCGTACCGCTCGCTGCCGTCGAAGTGGTTGACCGCGACGACGTACGGCAGTCCGTAGCTCTCGAAGTAGTCGAGCGCGGGGAAACAGTCCGTCAGGCGGCGGGTGTCGGCCATCACGACGGCGCCGATCGCGCCGCGCACCAGGTCGTCCCACATGAACCAGAACCGCTGCTGGCCGGGCGTGCCGAACAGGTACAGCACGAGGTCGTCGTCGAGCGTGATGCGGCCGAAGTCCATGGCCACGGTGGTGGTCAGCTTCTCCGGCGTGGCCGTGAGGTCGTCGGTCTCCTCGCTGGCCTCGGTCATCAGCGCCTCGGTCTGCAGAGGCGTGATCTCCGAGACGGCGGAGACGAGTGTGGTCTTGCCGACGCCGAAGCCGCCCGCCACCACGATCTTCGTCGCGATGGGTGCCCTGGTCCGGTCCGTCTGCCAGGGCTGCAACGGCTCGTCGGGTTCGACGAGTGCGGAGACGCCAGCAGCGGCGTCAGAGACGACGGAGTCCACTCAGCACCCTTTCCAGCAGAACGCGTTCCGGCCGGCCCGCGCCGTGGCCGGTCCCGGTTCCGTAGACACGGATTTTTCCCTGGTCCGCGAGGTCGCTCAGCAGGACGCGGACCACACCGAGCGGCATCTGGAGCAGCGCGGCGATCTCGGCGACCGTGCGCATGCGGCGGCACAGTTCGACGATGGCCCGCATCTCCGGCATCACGCGGGAGGTGAGCGTACTACCGTTCGCCAGTTCCTTCCGCTCTTCCGGCGCATCGAGTGCCGCCGTGCTCGCGACGAACGTCTCCACGAGCAGGACGTGCCCGAACCGGGTGCGGCCGCCCGTCAGCGAGTAGGGGCGCACCCGGGCCGGTCTGCGTTCCGCGCCGCGCTTCGGGAGGTTCTGCCTGGGACTGCTCATCGGTGGCTCCCCGCCGGTTCGGACTCCAGGGACTTCCGCAGCTCGGTGCGCAGTTCGGGCGTCAGGACGTGTCCGGCGCGGCCCACGAACAGGGCCATGTGGTACGCCACGACGCTCATGTCGCAGTCCGCGGAGCCGTGCACTCCGAGCAGTGAGCCGTCGCTGATGGACATGACGAAGAGACTGCCCTCGTCCATAGCGACCATGGTGTGCCGGACGGGGCCGTTGTCCATGAGCTTGGCGGCGCCGATGGTGAGGCTGCCGATGCCGGAGACGACCGTGGCGAGGTCGGCCGCCGAGCCGCGCGGGCCGCGCGGCGCGTCCGCGCCCGTCTCGCGCGCCTCGGCGTTCCTGCCGGGGTCGGAGGAGAGCAGCAGCAGACCGTCGGAGGAGACCACCGCGACGGAGAGGATGCCGGGGACCTCCTCGACGAGGTTCGTCAGCAGCCAGTGCAGGTTGCGGGCCTCACTGCTCAGGCCGAAGGTAGTGGGCGCTGTCAACTGCTTGCCTCCTCGACGGTGCCCCCCGTGGCCGGAGCGGACGGCGCTCCCGCCCGCGACACCTTGGTCTGCGCGGTCTCCTGGGCGATCTCCGCCTCGACGTCCCGTCGCCCGGCCGCCGCGCCCTGGCGGAATCCGCCCAGGCGGCGGCGCAGGGCCTCGGCGTCGACGGAGCCAGGCCTCGGCCGTGGGGGGGCGGCCGGTTCGCTGATCTTCGGAGTGCGCTTCGGAAGTCCCTTCCCGGTGACGCGCTGCGCGGGTTCCCCGCCCTCTTCGGGCGCGCGTTCGTGCGTCTCGGGCCCGACGGCGTACGGGCCGGGTGCCGCGTCCGGGGTGCCGGGCGGCTCGGTGCGGGACTGGCCCGGTACGAACGGGGCGGCGGACCGCTTCCCGGCCGGCTGCGGGGAGACGGCCTCGCTGTCCCCGGTGCCCGTGGTGGTGGGCTCGGCCGGTACGCCGGCCGGTTCCTCGGGGAGCAGCAGCTCCATGGTGGTCTCGGAGGGCCGCTCGGGGGCGGGTTCCGCCGCCCCGGCCCCGGGTCCGTCCGCGGCGGGGGCGTCGCTGTCCTGTCCGGCGGTGTCGCCGTCCTGCCCGGCGGTGTCGCTGTCCTGTCCGGCGGCGGAGTCCTGCCCGGTGGCAGCGTCCTGCTCCGCGGCGGCGGTGTCCTGCCCGGCACGGGCCTGCCGCGCGGCCTCCTGTTCGGCTGCCTCGGCGCGCTGCACGGCCTGCTCGGCCAGCTCGATCAGGCGGTCCCCGCCGCCCGAGCGGCCGGGGAGCGTGTTGGAGTTGGTCTCGGCGTTCGCGCCCGGCAGGGAGACCGCGGGGGCGCCCGCCGAAGCCGGCTGCCTGGGGCCGCCCGCCGTGGCCAGCAGCCCCTTCGGCAGGACCAGGACGGCCGCCACACCGCCCTGCTTCTGCTCCCGCAACTGCACCCGGGCGCCGTGCCGGTGGGCGAGGCGGGCCACGACGTACAGGCCGAGCCCGAGGCCCTCGTCGTCCTCGTGGTCGTACGGCGCCTCCGGGTCGAAGTCGGCGAGGCGGCCGTTGAGGCGCTCCATGCGCTCCTCGGTCATCCCTATGCCCTCGTCCTGGACGGACAGCATCACTTCGCCGTTCTCCAGCAGCCAGCCGGAGACCTCGACGGGCTGCTCGGGCGGGGAGAACGAGGTGGCGTTCTCCATCAGTTCGGCGAGCAGGTGGGAGAGATCGTCGGCGGCGAAGCCCGCGACGTGCGCGTGCGGCGGCAGAGCGGCGATGCGGACCCGCTCGTACCGCTCGATCTCGCTGACCGCGGCCCGTACGACGTCCACGAGCGGCACGGGGCCGGAGCTGTGGTGGACGTGTTCGGTGCCGGCGAGGACGAGGAGGTTCTCGCTGTGCCGGCGCATGACGGTGGCGAAGTGGTCCAGCTTGAACAGCGTGGCCAGCCGGTCGGGGTCCTGCTCGCGCTCCTCCAGGCCCTCGATGACGGAGAGCTGGCGCTCCACCAGGCCGAGGGTGCGCAGCGCGAGGTTGACGAAGGTGCCGCCGATGCCCTTGCGGACGGTCTCCAGGCGGGCGGCGGACGCGGCGAGTTCGGCGCGCAGTTCCTCGCGGGCGTCGGCCATCTTCTGGCGCTGGCCGACGAGGTGCTTGCGGTCGGACTCCAGGGTCGTGACGCGCTCGGCGAGGGCGACGGCGCGGGCGTGCAGGGCGTTGACGGAGCGGACGGCCTGGGCGAACTCGTCGTTGCGGCCGGTGAAGGAGACCGGTTCCTCGGCGGCCGGGTCCTCCGCCCCGGCGAGCCGGGCCGTGCCGCGGCGCAGCACGGACAGCGGGCGCGTGAGGGTGCGGGCCATGCCCGTGGCGATGCCGATGGTGAGCAGCATCAGGGCGCCGAGCAGCGCGATGCGGATCTCCAGGGCGGTGACATCGTCGTCGCGCAGCAGCGCGAGGTCCTGGGTGCGCTTCTCGTAGAGGGCGGACTCGACGCCGCGCATCAGGTCGACGCGGGCGGACAGGGCGGCGTCCAGCTTCTTGGTGTCGGTGCCCAGTTCGCCGGCGGAGAGGGTCGGCTCGTCGGTGAGGGCGGCCAGGTACTTGTCCGCGGAGTTCACCTCGGGGCCGGTGATCGTGGAGTCGTACGAGGTGCGGGCGGACTTGGGCGCCGTGGCGTGGAAGTCGGCCAGCGCGGCGTCCGAGCGCACGTGGGCGAGGCGGGCGGCGGCGGTGAGCGCGTCGCGCTGCCTGGTGTCGGCGGCCGAGGCGGACGAGGACGTGGTGGGCAGTCCGGTGACCGGGTCGATGACGGTCCGGCTGCCGCCGGGCACGCTCAGCGCGGCCAGCAGCAGTCCGCGGGCGGAGGCGGCCTGCTGGACGGCGGAGTCCAGTTCGGCCAGGGCGTAGGCGCCGGAGCCCGCGCGCGGCGGCATCTTCTCGGCCAGTTGTTCGGCGAGCCGGTGCAGTTCGTCGATGGCGGCGGAGTACGCCTGGTGCGCCTGGAGCGCGGTGCTCTTGCCGGTGAGCGCGGCCCTGCGGACGGTCGCGATGCCGTCGAGGTCGGCCCGCAGCGAGGCGGGGGTGTCGGGGTCGGCCCGCAGTTCCTCGACCTGGCGGTCCACCCGGGCGCCGCGCTCCTCGGAGGGGGCCTTCGCCCGCGGCCGGCCGGCGGCGACGTAGGAGGTGACCTCGTCCCGTTCGTCGGCGAGGGAGTGGGCGAGGGTGAGGGCGTCCCGGGTCTGTCCGGCGAGCGTCACCAGGTCCTGGGAGTCGCTCAGCCGTCCGGACGCCGCGACGACCGAGGGTGCCCCGGCCCCGGCGATCGCCGCCGTCACCACGGCGACGGCCACGATGAGGCGGTTGCGTACGTGGGTCGGTCGGCCCTTCCCCACGGGCGTGCCCGGGGTGTTCTCACCGCTCCCCTGGAGGGTCGCCTGCTTGCCTGAGCGACGAGGCCGCGTCTTCTGCACCGGTGCTCGCATTCCTGACTCGTGTACCCATGGGCCCGGGTGACGCTGCGTCAACCGACGCATACCCCCGGTATTTTCCCGACCCTCCCAGCGCCGGTGGGCAGGGAACGCGCATCACCTGGCCCGCCACCCGAAGGAGTGAACATCGGACGGGAGTTGGTGGGCAAGTTCCTCTGGCCTTTGCAGCGGCCTTTATGGGCAGGCCGGTTGGACGTGGAGAGTGGGTGGTGGCAGTATGTGCCGCCACCGATTCACCAAGTATCGCATTCCTCCGCGAACCAGGCGCGCGATTCGCGCGGGTGTACGGTTTCGGCGGGAGAGCGCCGCCTTTTTGCGGACGTTGTGAAGGGCTCGTGCAGACTGGCCGAATGCGTACGGAACTCATGTCGGTGCCGGGGAGCGCGAACCGCCCCAACGAGGACTTCGCGAGCGTCGGGCTACCGGCCTGCGGGCAGGGCGGTGCGGTGGTCGTCCTGGACGGGGTGACCCCGCCGGCGGCCGGAACGGGATGTCTGCATTCCGTCCCCTGGTACACGGCGCGGCTCGGCGGGGCGCTGACCGAACTGACCGTTTCGCTCCTCGATGTACCTCTGGCCGAGGTACTGGCACGCGCCCTTGTCCGTACCGCGCAGGCGCACGCCGCAACCTGTGACCTTTCTCACCCGCGTACGCCGCAGGCGACGGTGGCGCTGGCTCGCTGGTCCCCGGACCGGGTCGAATACCTGGTGCTGTCCGACTCGGTGCTGCTGGCGGAGGCCCCGGACGGCACGGTCACGGCGCTGCTGGACGACCGGCTGGCGCGGCTGCCCCGCTCGGCGCTGGCGACGGACGCGCTGGTGGACGCCACGCTCCGGAACAAGGAGGGCGGGTTCTTCACGGCCGCCGCCGACCCCTCGGTGGCACGGCGGGCGGTCACGGGCACCCTGCCCCGCGCGGCGGTGCGTTCGCTCGTGGCGCTCACGGACGGCGCGGCGCGGTGGGTGGAGACCTTCCGCGAGGGCGACTGGGCGGACTGTCACGCCCTGGTGCGCAAGGAGGGGGCCGGGGCGCTGCTGGAGCGGGTGCGGGAACTGGAGCGGGCCGACCTGGAGCGCCGGGCGTTCCTGGGCCGGGCCAAGGCGCACGACGACGCGACCGTCGTCTACGCGGACCTGGCCGTCCCGGCCGGCTGAGCGGTCACTTCTCCATCTGCCGGTTCAGGCGGTGCAGCAGCCGGGCCAGCTCGGTGACCTCGTCGGTGTCCCAGTGGGCGAGGCGGCCGGCGTAGCGGGCGCGGCGGGCCTCGCGGACCCGGCCGACGCGGCCGCGGCCCTCGGGGGTGAGCGCGACGAGCCAGGCGCGGCCGTCCGCCGGGTCGGGTTCGCGGCAGACCAGACCCAGTTCCTCCAGGGCGCGAAGCTGGCGGGACATGGTGGCCTTGCCGACGCCGATGTAGGCGGCGAGGTCGGTGGCGCGCTGCTTGCCGCCCTCGTCGAGCCGCACGAGCAGGCCGTACGCGGACGGCTCCAGCTCGGGGTGGACCTCGCGCGCCATCTCGCCCTGGTTGGCCCGGGCGCGGCGCAGGAGGACCGTCAGCTCGCGTTCCAGGGCGAGGAAGCCGGGCCGGTCCGTACCGTCCCCGGCGGTCCCGGACCCGGCTCCGCGTGCG
>DASTDN010000656.1:0-4243 GCA_035710365.1 Streptomyces sp.
CTATGCTCCCTGCTCGGACGAGAGACAACGGGCTGCAATTCATGGCACAAAAATCTCCCTGCCAATCGCCCGCTGCATGCTCCTGGGACGAAATATTCCAGCACCAGGACCGCCTCATGCGGTTGGTACGACGACGACTCCCGAGCCAGCAGGACGCCGAGGACTGCGTCCAGGAGACCATCACGCGCGCCGCCTCCCACGCCTCGCTGGACAGGACGCGGATCGGGCCCTTCCTGACCTCCGTGGCAATCCGCCTGTGCATCGACTTCTACCGTGACATGGAGCGGCGCCGCCGACTCCTGCAGCGTGCGGCCCTGCCGGCCGACCCCGGTACGACCGAGGAGGACGTCTGCGACGAGGACTTCGGCAGGTGGCTGCTCGACCAGGTGCACCAGCTCCGGGGCCGTGAGCAGGAAGTCATACTCGCCCGCGCCGCCGGGATTTCCACCGCGGAATTCGCCCGGCGGAACAATATCTCCGTAAAAGCGGCCGAAGCTGCTTTCACGCGGGGCCGCGCCAGGCTGAAATCGGTCTGCGTGAAAGCCCTGGAGGACCGCGTGCACTGAGCCGCGGCCCTCTCGACCCACAGAAAACGAAAGGGGCCCTTCCATGGGCAGCAACAAGAACCTCCAGGACATCTTCAAGGATCTCGTCGGCAATATGGCCGACAGCGGGAAGGAGGCCTTCGACGACATTCTGAACCGGCCGGACAATGCCCGGTCCTCGGAATCCGGGAACCCGGTGCAGTCGCTGGCGGACCTGCCGGCGAACACGCTGAGCGCACTGGCCGGTGCCGTCAATCCGGCGACCGCTCTCGCCGGGGCCGTCCACCCGCTGGCCTCCCTCGCCTCGGCGGCCCAGGGCCCGGGCAATCCGCTCGCGGCATTCACCGGGGGCGGGTCGGGTGTCCCCAACCCGCTCGCCGCGCTCGGCGGCGCCGCGGGCAATCCGCTCGCCGCGCTCACCGGGGCCGTCGGAGGGGCGGGGGCCGCCAACCCGCTAGCGGCGCTCACCGGCGCCTTGGGCGGCGCGGGTGGCGCGGGTGGCGTGAACCCCCTCGCCGTGCTGGGCGGGGCGGGCAATCCGCTGGCGGCGCTCAGCGGGGCCGCGAATCCCCTGGCCGCGCTCAGCGGCGCGGCCGGGGCGCTCGGCGGGCTCGGACAGTTGGCCGGGGGCGCGGGACACGCGGCCTCGGGAGTGGGTGACGTCCTGTCGTCGGTGTCGGCGCTGCCCGCCCAGCTCACGCAACTGACGCAGATCATCCCCAAGCTCATCGAGGCACTCCAGGCGGCGGGCGGGCAGGTCACGGGCGCGGTGGCGCCGAAGGCCTGACCGGGGAGGCCGGGGCGGCGGGTCAGCCAGGCCGGCCGGGGCGCCCCTGGCCGGACCCGGACGAGCCTGGTCCGCCCTGGTCGGAACCCGGACGGGCCCGGTCGGACCCGGACGGGCTTGGACGGCCAGGACCGGGCAGGGCGACCGTGGCCGGCCGGGGCGGCTCTGGCCGGACGGGGTTCGGCCGTCGTCGGCCAGGCCGGTGTCCCGCTTGCCGAGTGGGCATGGCCGGTCGGTGAGCCGTCCCCGGACCGGTGCACCGCCCCCGGACCGGTGAGCCGCCCCCGGACCGGTGCACCGTCCCCGGACCGGTGGGCCGTCCGCCCGAGGGGACAGCCCCCGGGTGGGCCGTCCCGGCCCGCCCCCTCGATGCCGCACGGCGCATCGTACGTACGCACTGGACAAGGAGGAGATCACTCGGTGGCGTCTGTGGTCGGGGACCGGTTGCGTCTCGTGGTCAGGGTTCTGGGCAGTCTCGTCGCCGACGAGGTGGGACAGGCCACGCGGCTGCGGCGCCGGTCGCGGCAGGGAGCCGGGAGCCCGGCCGAGGCCGCGGAGGCCACGGCCGGGGCCGAGCGGCGGCGCGCCAAGGCGGTGCGCCACGCTCTGGAGAGCCTCGGCCCCTTCTACGTGAAACTCGGGCAGATCCTGTCCACGCGGCCCGACATGGTGCCCCAGTCGATCCGCGACGAACTGGAGAACCTGCACGACCAGGTCGACGTCCAGCCGTTCTCGGTGTTCGAGCCCGTGCTCGAACGGGACCTCGGCCCGGACTGGAAGCTCAGGTTCGACGACGTGGAGACCTCCGCCCCGCTCGGGGCGGCGTCCCTCGCCCAGGTGTACCGGGTGGTGCTGCCCGGCGGCCGGCCGGCGGTCGTCAAGATCCAGCGGCCCGGCATCCGCGAGGGCGTCCTCGCCGACATGGCGCTGATGCGCCGCGCCGCCCGGGTCGTGGCCCGCGCCGCGCCCCGGTTCAACGAGGTCATCGACGTCGAGGCGATGCTCGGATCGGTCTTCGACGCGATGGAACCGGAGCTGGACTTCAACGGCGAGGCCCGCAACATGGACGAGGCACGCGAGCACGTCCGGCCGTTCCGGTCCCTGGAGGTGCCCCGGGTGCTGCACGCCGGTCCGCGCGTGCTGGTGCAGTCCCTGGCCGAGGGGAAGTCGGTGCGGCACGTCGACCGGGCGCACTTCACCGACGACGAACGGCTGGAGATCGGCAAGGACCTGGTGCGCTTCATGTACCACGGGTACTTCGTGCACCGCGTCTTCCACGCCGACCCGCACGCGGGCAACGTGTTCGCCGTGCCCGGCGGCCCCGCGACACTGATCGACTGGGGCATGGTCGGCCGCCTGGACCGGCGTACGAGTCTGCAACTGCTGCCGTTGTTCATGACGCTGGCGCAGAACGACGGGGCGGGCCTCGCGCACCACTGGGCCGAGATGGGCCGGATGACGTCCTGGTCCAACATGCCCGCGTTCGTCGCCGACATGGCGGCGTTCGTACCGAAGGTCTCCCATCTGTCGCTGGAGGACCTGAACTTCGGGGTGTCGCTCACGACCGTGCTGGCGAAGGCGACCAAGCGGGGCATCGGCTCACCGCCCGCGGTGTCGCTGCTGGGCAAGTCCTTCGCCAACGTGGACGGTTCGGTGCGGCACCTCGCCCCCGAGATCACCCTGCCGGAGGTGTTCCAGGGGGAGGTCCCGAAGATCCTGTTCTCGCTGGGGCGCGAGTTCCTGGGCGGCGGCCAGTTCGCCCGCACCTCCATGGAGTTGCTGCTCGCGGCGGTGTCCAGCCCCGAGCAGGTGCGGGGCGTCCTCACGGACGTCGCCAACCGGCAGTTCGCCCTGCACGTGCACCAGCCGCACACGTCGCCCGCGCTGGGCGGGCAGCGCCCCACCAGACCCTCCGGGGGGCTGCTGGCGCTGGGCGCGCTGGCGCTGCTGGTGGCGCGCCGCCGGGGCCGCTGAGCCGCGCGGCCCCCGTCCCCTTTCCCCCGCCACGTCCTCTCTTTGTCCCCGGATCCACCACCGTACGGAGGTTCACCATGTCCGACGCCGCCCCCTGTCCGCCGTCGCCGCGTCCGGCGCGCGAGCCCGTCCTGCCGGACGGCCTGTCGAAGGTCTCGCTCTGGACGGCCGCCGCGCACGCCGCCGAGGCCGGCCGGAGTCGGCCGTACCTCGACGACCCGTGGGCCGCCGACTTCCTGTACGCGGCGCGGTTCGACGGCGGCCCGCCCGGCGACGGCCCGCTCAAACGGCTGCTGCCCGACTGGGCGGTGGTGCGCAGCCGCTTCTTCGACGAGTTCCTGCAGTCGGCGGCCCGCTCGGGGTGCCGGCAGGTGGTGCTGCTCGGTGCCGGATTCGACACACGCGCGTACCGTCTGGACTGGCCGACCGGGGTGCACGTCTTCGAGGTCGAGGCACCGGCCGTGCTGGCGTTCAAGGAACGCGTCCTGGACGGGAGTCCGCCTTCCTGCGGGCGGCGCACCGCCGTGCCGGCCGATCCGGCCGGGCAGTGGGCCGAGGCGCTGCTCGCCGCGGGCTTCGACCTGCGGCGGCCCACGGCCTGGCTCGCCGAGACGCACCTCTACCATCTGCCGCCGCCCACGGTGGAGGCCATCGTCGCGACGATGACGCGGCTCTCGGCGCCCGGCAGCGTGTTCGGCGCGGAGTGCGTCCACGCCGGGTCGGCGCCCTCGTCGTTCGTGACACCGTTCGTCGACGCCCTCGCGGCCACCGGCATCCGCTGGCACTGGCAGGTCGCCGAGCCGCACCGCTGGTGGCTCCAGCACCACTGGGACGCGGAGGTGGCCGACCTGTTCACCCTGCCGTACGCCGTCGAACGGCTGTCGCCGTATCTGCCGCTGCTCACCGAGGCGGCGGCCCGGTGCGTGTTCCTGACCAC
>DASTDN010000657.1:0-13396 GCA_035710365.1 Streptomyces sp.
CCCGACCCCTGGCCCGCGCACCCAAGCACCCGCACACCGCCATCGGACCCCCCGACCCCTGGCCCGCGCACCCAAGCACCCGCACACCCACCGGACCACCTGACCCCTGGCCCGCGGACCCACGCAGCACCACCGGACCACCTGACCCCTGGCCCGTCGACTCCACGTACCACCGCCCGCCCGGACCACCGGGCCGACCGAGCGACCCCTCCGGCCTTGTTCCCCGGTGTGCTCGCCCCGTTCGGCCACTCCACACCGGCCTTCCAGCAGAGGTGACATCAGCATGCGTTCCGCACGGTACGAAGCCGTCGCCGCGACCCGTCCCCGCATCCGCAGGGACGTCCTGTTCACCGAGACACCCGACGGCGTCCTCTTCCACAACGCCGACGGCGGCTTCCGCCTGTCGGCGAAATCGGCGTACCGATTCGCCACCCTGCTCGTGCCGCACCTCAACGGCGAACACACCGTCGCCGAGATATGCGCGGCCTTCGGGGACAGACAGCGCGCCATGGTCGGCGAGCTGGTCGGCACGCTGTACGAGCGGGGCTTCGCCCGCGACGTGCCCGCCCGCCACGAGGACACGGCCGCCTTGCCCGAGCCCTCTCCGGCGGTGGCCCGCCGCCACGAGGCGCAGATCGCCTACGTCGACCACTACGCGGACGACGCGGCCCGCCGCTTCCAGCGCTTCCGTGACACCCGCGTCGCCGTCGTCGGTGACGACCGCGTCGCCGAGTGGTGCGTCCTCAGCCTGGTCCGCAACGGGGGCCGCGCCATCGGCGTGCTGCCCGGCCTGCGGCGCGAGGAGATCGGGCAGGAGGCCGCCGCCGCGGCCGCCGACGGCTGCCCCGTCGACGTGCACGACCTGACGGACACCCCGCACGCGCCCCTCACCTGGGACTCCCTCCAGGGCTACGACGTGGTGGTGGTGACCGGCGGACCCGACGCCCCCCGCACCCTCCTGCCGCTGCTGCGCCAGGGAGTCCCGGCCGGCTGCACGCTCATACCGGCCTGGTCCCACGGCCGGCACGCCGTCGTCGGGCCCTCCACCTCCGCGCAGACGACCGGCTGCTGGGCCTGCGCCGCGCTGCGGCTGGGCGCCGGCGAGGGCGCGGCACACGCCGCCGACCTGTGGAGCTCCCTCGCCCTGGACCTGCCGGCGGTCACGGCGTCCCCGGCCGCACACCCCGGCGGGCCGCTGTCGGCCATGCTCGGCAACCTGCTCGGCTACGAGGTCTTCCGCATGGCGACCGGCGCGCTGCCCGCCGAGACCGCCGGACAGCTCGTCATCCAGGACACCGAGTCCCTCGACGTCACCACGGAACCCCTGCTCGCCCACCCGCGCTGCCCGTGGTGCGCCGACGACACGGCCGACGACCTCGCCCCGGTCGACCTCGCGACCGCCGGCACGGACGCGCTCGCGCTGCCCACCGTGGACACCGCGCGCGACGCCGACGCCCTGGTGGAGGAACTCGACCGCCGCGCGGTCCTGCTGCGCCCGCACGCCGGGGTCTTCCGCCGCTACGACGACGAGCACATCACCCAGACCCCCCTCAAGCTCAGCGTCGTGGAACTGGCCCTCGGCCACGGCGGGACGCGCCGGGTCGCCGCAGCCGACGTCCACCACGTGGCGGGCGCCCGGCTGCGCGCCCTGCACCGCGCCGCCGAGACCTACGCCGAGCACGTCGTGCCGCCCTCCCGCACCGCCCCCGCCCCCGACCTCGGCACCGCCGTCCGCGTCGCGCCGAACGAGCTGGCCCTCGGCACCGGAGTGGGCGGCGACGAGAACGACGTACGCGGCTGGGTCACGGCGACGTCCCTGCTCACCAAGGAGCGGTACCTGGTGCCCGCCGAGGCCGTGCGCCCCTTCGGCACCGACAACCGGGACCGGCTGTTCGAGGCGACCGGAGCCGGCATGCGGGCGGGCGCGAGCGACGCCGACGCCGCCGCCCGGGGCGTACTCTCCGCGCTCGCGCACGACGCGCTGCGCGACGCGGTCTGGGCGGGCAGCGCCGCCTCGCTGCTTCTGCCCGAGGACCCCGGCCCCGAACTCACCTTCCTGCTGCGCTCCGCCGCCAACCTCGGCACCGAACCCGAACTGCTCGACCTCGGCGCCCGCTGCGACAGCGGCGTGGCGGTGGTGCTGGCCCGGGCCGGCACCCGCTGGGCCCTGGCCGCCGAACTGTCCCGGCAGGCGGCGGCGTCGGCGGCGCTGCGCGACCTGCTCGCGCAGGTCCAGCTCGAACAGCAGGGCCTCGCGGCCCACACCGGCTTCGGGGACCCCGAGCTGCGCGACCTCGATCCGCGCACCCTCACCGCCGGTGACACGGCCGGGGCCACCGGCGCCGGTCCCGCCGCCCCCCGGTCCTGGCCGGACGTGCTGCGCCGGCTCGGCGAGCAGGGCCGCGACGCCCTGGCCGTGCGGACCGGCTCGGCGGACCTGCGGCGCGCCGGCATCCACGTGGTGCGTGTCCTGCTCACCTCGGAGGCCCGGCGTGTCGGCTGACCCGACGGCCGCCACGCCGGCCGCCTCCACGGCACACGCCCCGGGCACCGGCCCCGCCGCCCCGCCGGGACCCGCGCGGCTCCTGGCGGAAGCGCTGCGGACCGCGCTGGACCGGCTGGGCCGCGCCGACCTCGACGTCGCGGTGCGCGCCCTCGGCTTCGACGACGCGTTCCGCGAGACCCACGACCCGTCCGCGGGGACCCCGCCCGCCGGCACCTCACCGGCAGGCGGCCTTCCGGGCACCGGGGCCGACCCGCGGTCCGTGGAGGGCGGCACGCCGGTCCCCGTGCACGTGTACACGCGCCACGCCGTCGTCGGCCCCCTCACCGGCACCGGCACCGGCACCGGCGGGGCGACGGCTGCGCCCTGCCCCCACTGCCTGCGCCGCCGCTGGCAGGCCGTGCGCTCGGTCACGCTGCGCGACGCCCTGGAACTCGGCGGCGACACACGCGAGTCGGGGACCTGGCCGTACGCGGTGCCCTTCGCCGCGGACGCCCTCGCCTCCCTCGTCGTCCGCGCCCACGCGCGGCCGGCCGGCACCGGCGCGCCCTTCCCCGACATCCACCTGATGGACCTGGAGTCCCTGACGGTGCGCAGCTACGCCCTCGTGCCCGACCCGCAGTGCCCGGTGTGCGCCCGGCCCGAGGCCGACACCCCCGAGGGCGCCGCCGTCACCCCGGCCCCCGCACCCAAGCACAAGCCGGGCACGTTCCGGCTGCGCGGCATCGACGCCTACGACATCGACGTCGCCGCCTTCGCGAACCCGGTGTGCGGGGCCCTCGGCCCGTCCCTCGTGCAGGACGTGTCGTCCACGTCCACGTCGGCGACCATCGGCTGCTTCTCGATGCGTTCCGGGGAGTACCTGCGCGAGACGTTCTGGGGCGGGCACGCGGACTCCTTCGGCGCCAGCGGCCGCATCGGCGTCCTGGAAGGCCTGGAGCGGTACGCCGGCATGCGGGCGCGCGCCAAGCGGACCGTCGTGACCGGCAGCCTCACCGAGTTCGGCGCCGACGCCGTCGACCCCCGGCAGGCCGGCCTCTACGCGGACGCCTTCCACCGCGACAACCCGCACGTCGTGCCCTTCACCCCGGACCGGGTGATCCCGTGGGTGTGGGGCTGGTCCCTGCGGGACCGCGCGCCGCGGCTGGTGCCCGAGGTGCTGACGTACTACCACGCGCCCGGCCTGGAGAACCGGTTCGTGCAGGAGTCGTCCAACGGCTGCGCCTCCGGCGGCTGCGTCGAGGAGGCCGTGTACTTCGGCCTGATGGAGGTCGTCGAACGGGACGCGTTCCTCCTCGCCTGGTACGGGCGGCAGCCGCTGCCCGAGATCGACCCGCGCACCAGCGCCCGCCCGGGCACCCGCCACATGGTGGACCGGCTCGCGATGTACGGCTACCGGGCCCGGTTCTTCGACACCCGGATCGGCTTCCGCGTCCCCGTGGTCACGGCGGTCGCCGAACGCGTGGACGGCGGGCTGGGCCGGATGTGCTTCGGCGCGGGCGCGGGGCTCGACCCGGAGTCCGCGCTCGACGCGGCCCTGTGCGAGATCGCCACCGACGCCGTCAACCTCCGGGGCCGGACCGAACGCGACGAGCCCCGGCTGCGCGCCATGGCCGAGGACTTCTCCCTGGTCACCGCCCTGCACGACCACCCGCTGGTCTACGGCGTCCCCGAGATGGGCGCCCACGCCGACTTCCTGCTGCGCGCCCCGCGGACCGGGCCGCTCCTGGCGGTCGCCGACCTCGCCTGGCCGGACGCCTCGGGCGCCACCGCCTCCCCGGACCTCAAGGACGACCTGGAGCGGTGCGTCGCCGAGGTCACCGGCGCCGGGTTCGACGTCGTCGTGGTCGACCAGACGCTGCCGGAACAGCGGCGGCTGGGCCTGCACACCTTCAGCGTCCTCGTCCCCGGCCTGCTGCCGATCGACTTCGGCTGGTCGCGGCAGCGCGCCCTCGGCATGCCGCGCCTGCGCACGGCCCTGCGCGAGGCGGGCCTGCGGGAGCACGACCTGGCGCCGGCCGACCTCAACCCGGCCCCCCACCCCTTCCCCTGACGGCCGCCCCGAGCCCTCACGCACACCAAGGAGATGCCCATGGGCCACGCCCATGACTACGCGACGGCCATCCTGCACCGCGGCCGGATCCCGATGGAGCCGGCCGACTTCGTGCCCGACTGGGCGGACCGCCCGCGCAAGGCCAAGTACTACCCGGGCGCGGAGTCCGTACCGCTGCCCGACAGCACCTACCCCGCGTCCGCGACGATCACGGCGGCCTGCCTGCCCGGCACCGCCGCCGGGCAGGACACGGAGTTCTCGCTGCCCCTGCTGTCCGGCATGCTGCTGGACTCCTACGGCCTGACCGGCCGTCGCCTCGGCGTCCAGGCCAACACCGACCTCGCCGCACTGCCGCACTACACCCAGGCCAACTGGTCGCGCGGTACCGCCTCCGGCGGGGGCCTCTACCCCGTGAGCGTCTACTGGGTCTCCGGCCCCTCGGGGCCGCTCCTGCCCGGTGTGCACCACTACTCGCCGACCCGGCACTCCCTCGTACGGCTCCTCACCGGCGACGTCAGCGGGGAGGTGCGGGCGGCCCTCGGAGCGCACGGCGAGGACACCGACCAGTACCTCGTGCTGGGCGTCAAGTACTGGCAGAACGCCTTCAAGTACAACAGCTTCTCCTTCCACGCCGTGTCCATGGACGTGGGGGCGGTGCTCCAGACGTGGCGCATGTGGGCGCGGGCCCGCGGGCTCGACCTGGCGCCCGCCCTCTGGTTCGACGAGGCACGCCTGACCCGGCTGCTGGGGCTCGGGGAGGACGAGGAAGGGCTGTTCGCGGTGGTCCCGCTGCGCTGGGACGGGCGGAACCGTCCACGCCCCGGCCCCGGCACGGGAAGGGAGAGCGGTGCCGCCGTCCGGCGCCGGGACCGGGAACGCTCCCGGACCGTCCTCGCGTTCGAGACCCTGCGGCGCATCCACCGCGCCACCGCCGAGCACGCCGCCGACCGCCCGGCTCCCGGCGCCCTGGCCGCCACCGGACCCGCCGCACCGCGCACGCCCGGTGAGCCCGTCGCCCTGCCCGACGCGGCATTCCCCGAGGTGAGCGTGCGCGAGGCCCTGCGGGCGCGGCGCAGCAGCTTCGGCCGGTTCGACGCGACCGTGCCGGTGACCGCCGCCCAGCTCGCCACCACGCTCGCCGCCTGCGCCGCGACCTGCCTGGACAGTGACGCCGAGCCCGCGGGCACCCCGGCCCAGACCCGGCTGTACGCCTTCGTCAACCACGTCGACGGCATCGAGCCGGGCGCGTACGCCTACGAGCCGGGCACCCGCACGCTGCACCTGGTGGTGCCGGGCGCGCCGGGCGGCTTCCTCCAGAAGAACTACTTCCTCTCCAACTACAACCTCGAACAGACCGGCGCCGTCATCGTCCCCACACTGCGCACCGGGGCGATCCTCGACGCCGTCGGCGACCGCGGCTACCGGCTGGTCAACGCCACCGTCGGCGCCATCGCCCAGACCTTCTACACCGCCTCGGCCGCCCTCGGCCTCGGCGCCGGGGTGGCGCTCGGCTTCGACAACATCTCCTACATCGAGGAACTCGGCCTGGAGGACACCGGGGAGGCCCCCCTGCTGATCATGCTGCTGGGCAACGAACGGCCGCACCCCGCCGACTTCCGCTCCGCGATCGCCTGACAGGGGGCCGCCGTGACCACCACCACCGACTGGCAGCCCGGCCGACGCTTCCTGCTGCGGGTCGCCGGGCTGCCCATCGAGACCGTCCGCGACCTGCGCTGCCACGCCACCGCCCGCTGGGCCGACGACACACTCGCCGCCGAAGCCGGCCTCGCGGCCCGGGGCGGCGACCTCAGCGACGCCCTGCACACGCTCGTCCCGGCCGCCGACCGGGCCTTCCCCGACGACGACGGCGCCGCCCGCCGCCTGCTGCTCGCCCTGCGCCGCGACGTGTTCAACAACCGGCTGCCCGCCCGCCCCGGCGCCACCCTCGACCTGGTCACCGCACTCGACCCGGCCGTCGCCGAGCGCGCGAAGCGCTGGCTGGAGGACCGCCGCGAGCTGGACCGGCTCCTCGGCCTGGGCCCCGCCCTGCTCGACCGCGAACTGGCCGACAGCCGCGCCGTCCTGCGCGGCCTGCTCGACGAGGACCGGCTGCGCCACGGCCTGCTGCTCGCCTCACCCACCCTCGAAGGCCGCCTGGAGCCGTACACCCGGCTCGAAGCGGGCCGCACCCCGGACAAGCGGCTGCGGAAGGTGGAGCGTTCGGTCCTGTCGTACCTGTACCGGACGGTCTGCAAGACCAGCCCCTTCAGCACCTTCACCGGTGTCGCGCTGGGCACCTTCGGCCCCGGCGACGCCCCGGAGATCCGGGTCCGCGAACAGTGGCGGGGGCGGGTGCGGCTCAACGTGGTCGTGCTGACCCGGTTCGCCGAGCAGATCCTCGCCTCGCCCGCGCTCCGCGCCGACCTGCCCGTACGGCTCGCCTCCGGCTGGGGCCGCGACGAGCACCGCGTGCGGTACGTGCGCCGCTGGGTCACCACCGGCGACGACGACGCGGCCGTCACCTTCGACGCCGTGAAGGACCGGCTGTTCTTCCTGCGCCGCAGCGGCACCCTCGACCGGATCGTGGCCCTGCTCGGCGAGCGCGACCTGCGGTACGGGCAGGTCGTCGACCGGCTGCGCGCCGAGTACGGCGAAGCCGACGCCGACCTGTCCGAGACGTACGTCTCCGCGCTCCTGGAACTCGGCATGATCCGCGTGCCCAGCCTCGACACCGACGTGCACGCCGCCGACCCGCTGGACTCCTTCCGCGGCGCACTGCGCTGCCTGGACCGCCCCTGGGCCGCCGGCCTCGCCGCGGCGCTGGGGGAGGCCGCCGCCCTCATCGAGGACTACCCGGCGGCGGACACGGCCGGGCGGGGCAAGCTGCTGCGCGCCCTGCGCGCCTGCCTCGGCGAGGCGCAGAGGCTGCTGGGCGCGGAGAACCCGTCGCTGCCGCAGACCCTGCTGTACGAGGACGCCGACGCCGGCGACGACGTGTCGTGCGGGCTGGGCGCCTGGACGGGCGCGGACGGCGGAGCGCTCCGCTCCGTCGAACGGGTCCTTCCGGCCTTCGACCTGACGCTGCCGCAGCGCGTCACCTTCAAGGGCTTCTTCCTGGCCCGCTACGGCCGCGGCGGCCGCTGCGACGACCTCCTCGGCCTGGTGCACGACTTCCACGAGGACTTCTTCGACCAGTACCTGTCGTTCACCTCCCGCCGCAGGCCCTTCGACGAGCGGGGCGAGTACGTCCCGGAGGAGAACTGGCTGGGCCTGGCCGAGCTGCGTGCCCTGGACCGGGGGCGACGCACCTTCGTCGACCGCATGCGCGCCCGGTGGGAGACGTACGGCGGGGACGGCGACCTCGTCCTGGACGAGGGCCACCTCGACGACGTCGCCGACGCCCTGGAGGGGCTGCGGGCGCCGTTCACCCCGCAGAGCCACCACGTGCAGGTGACGCACGAGGACGGTGAGCCGCTGATGGTCCTCAACCGCTCCTACGGCGGACTGTCCTTCCCCTTCAGCCGTTTCACCCACGTGTGGGACGACACGGCGCGGGGCCCGGGGCTGTCCGACCGGCTGCGCGAGGACGCCGGCCGTCTCACCCCGCCCGGCGCGGTCCTCGCCGAACTGACCGGCGGCCCCGTCACCAGCAACCTCAACCTGCACGGCCGGCTCACCGGCCACCAGATCGTGTGCCCCGGCGAGGCGAGCAGCGTCCCCGAGGACTGCCGCATCCACCTCGACGACCTGCACCTGCGGCACGACGAGGAGCAGGACCGGCTCGTGCTCTGGTCCGGGCGCCTGGACCGCGAGGTGATCCCCGTCTACCTCGGCTACCTCGTGCCCCTCGCCCTCCCGGAGATCCCGCGCACGCTGCTGCTGCTCTCCCCGACGTCCATGGCGCCCCTGGACGTGTGGGCCGGCGTCCCGCACGGCCCCGCCCACGAGGGCGTCACCCGCCGCCCGCGCGTGCGGCACGGCAACCTCGTCCTGGCCCGGCGCGCCTGGTCCACGACCGCCGCGTCCCTGCCCGCCCCCGCCGCCGGAACCGGCGAGGCGGACACCTTCCTCGCCTGGCGCCGCTGGCGCCGCACCCACGGCCTGCCCGCCCGGGTGTTCGCCACCGTCTCCAGCGGCCCCCGGGGAGGCGCGGGCGCCAAACCGCAGTACGTCGACTTCGACAGCCCGCTCTCCCTCGCGGCCCTCACCGCCCTGGTGAAGTCCCCGGAGGACCGGATCGAGCTGCGCGAGATGCTCCCCGCCGAGAACGGACTGCACGTCCGCTCCGAACGGGGCAGCCACGTCGCCGAACTGTCCGTCGAGACCTTCACCGCCACCCGCCGCCCCGAGGAGAACACCCCGTGTCCGAGCTGACCCCGCCCCCCGGCGCGTGGCAGGCCATGCACGTCTTCTACGCCGCCAACCCCCAGCCCCTGCTGGTGAACTGCGTCGGCCCGCTGATCTCCGGGCTCCGCGAGGACGGCCTGCTCGCCGGTCACTTCTTCATCAACTACTGGCTGGAGGGCCCCCACGTGCGGCTGCGCCTGAAGCCGTCGTCGCAGGAGGCCGCCGCCGAGGTGCGCCGCCGCGCCGAGGACGCCGTCGACGCGTTCCTGCGCACCCGGCCCGCCCTCTACGAGGTCGACTCCGGCTTCCTCAACGAGTTCTACAACACCCTGTTCCAGATCGAGTTCCCCGAGGGCGACCGCGGCGACTTCATGGGCGAGGACGGCCGCATGCGGCTGCGCCCCAACAACTCCCGCTCCCGTGAACCGTACGAACCCGAGTACGGCAAGTACGGGGGAGAGGCCGGCGTCGAGCTGGCCGAGTGGCACTTCGCGCACTCCAGCGATCTCGTCATCGAGGCGCTGGCCACCATGAACCTGCACCTGCGGACCGTGCTGCTGGGCACCTCCGCGCAGCTCATGATGGTCATGGCGGCCTGCTTCCTGCCCGACGAGGACGAACTCGCCGACTACCTCCAGCGCTACTACGAGTTCTGGCACCGCGCCTTCCCCGACACCGGCTTCATCGGCTCCAAGGAGTACGACCGCAACTTCGCCGAGACCGCGCCGCGCCTCGGCCGCCGGTTCACCGAGATCCGCGCGGCGATCGCCGCCGGCCGCCTCGACCGGCTCCCGGCGTTCCTGCGCGGCTGGGCCGGCCACTGCCTCGAACTGCGGCGCAGGGCCGTCGGGCTGGCCGAGTCCGGCAAGCTCGTCTTCCGCTCCTGGGACGGCACCCGCGACGAGCAGGTCACCGACCCCGCCGTCGCCCTGCCCCTGCTCCTCTCCCCGTACATGCACATGACCAACAACCGGCTGCACGTGACGATCCGCGACGAGGCCTACCTGTCGCACGTCCTCGGGCGGGTCCTGCGCGGCGACCCCGCCGACGCCGCGGGAGCGAAGTGATGCAGCCCGACGTCTCCACCCAGCGCCCCCGGCTGCGGCCGGACATCCTGCTCAGCCGGGCCCTGCTGCGCGGCCCGGCCACCGTCCACCTCATCAGGGACCCCGTCGGCGGAGCCTCCTTCGAGGTCGGGCCGAAGGAACACTTCCTCATCTCCCGGCTCGACGGCACCCGCAGCCTCGAAGAGATCGGCGACGCCTACGCGGCGGCCTTCGGGCGGCGGCTCGGCCCGGCCAACTGGCGGCAACTGCTGGGCCTGCTCGGCACCCGCGGCCTCCTCGTCGGCGCACCCCTCCCTGCACATGCCGCCGAACCCCCCGCGCCCGCCCTGAACGGCACCCTCCTGCGGGGCACCCTGCGCCTGGTCGCCGACGCCGACGCGACCACCGGCCGCCTGCACCGCACCCTGCGTCCCCTGCTGCGCCGCCCCGTCCTGCTGCCGCTGCTCGCGCTGTGCCTGGCCGCCGGGGCCGTCCTGGCCGCGGGCCTCGGCACCCTCCTGGACGACACCTGGTGGCTCTTCCACCGCCCGGTCGCCCTCGTCGGCGTGTTCACCCTGTTGTGGCTGAGCACCGCCGGACACGAACTCGCCCACGGCATCGCCGCACGCCACTACGGTGGCACCGTGAGTGAGATCGGGCTGCGCTGGCGCCTGCCCGCGATGATCATGTACTGCCGGGTCGACAACTACCGCTTCCTGCGCAGCCGCGGCCACCAGCTCGTCATCGGCGCGGCCGGAGCCTTCGCCAACCTGCTGTTCCTGCTGCCCTTCACCCTGTGGTGGGCGCTGCTGGAGACCGGCGACCCCACCCGCAGGGTGCTGTCCGGCCTGCTCCTGCTGGGCAGCGTGCAGGCCCTGGTCAACCTGCTGCCGCTGCCGCCGCTCGACGGCTACACCATGCTCGGCCACGCCCTCGGCGTGACCGCGTACGCCCCCGAGAGCGGCACCTACCTGAGGCTGCGGCTGCGCGACCGGGAGACCGCCGCCCGCTACCCGCACCGGGCGCGGGTCCTCTACACGGCGTACGGGATCGGCTCGGCCGTCCTGGTCCTCCTGCTCGTGGCCGCCGCGGTCACGGTCGTCCTGAGGAGTGCCTGAGCGTGCCCGCGGGGGAGCCGGCGTCCGGCCCGCGGGCTGGACGGCGCCCGGCGGGCACGCCCGCCGGGCCGCCGCGGCCGCCCGGGTGGCGCCCGCGCGAAGACGCCCCGGCGTCCGGCGGCCGGCCGCGACACCGCTCCCCAACCCGCCCCCGGGTGACCGACAACCCCCTGACAGTGCCCGCCCCTGCCGGGCCCGTTGAGAAAGGCTGTTCATGACGGAGACGGAAACCGTGCCGGCGGACCCCGGCGACCCCGGGGCCGAGGCCGCCCTGTACGTCGAGGCGGTCGGCAAGCGCTACGGCGGCCACCAGGCCCTCGACGGGGTGTCCCTGCGCGTCGCCCGCGGCGAGTTCTTCGGCCTCCTCGGCCCCAACGGCGCCGGCAAGACCACCCTGGTGGAGATCATGGAAGGGCTGCGCCGGGCGGACTCCGGCACCGTCACCGTCCTGGGCCGGGCCCCCTGGCCGCGTGACGTCGCCCTGCTGCCCCGCATCGGCGTCCAGACCCAGTCCTCGGCGTTCTTCGTACGCCAGACCGCGCGGGAACATCTGGCCACCGTCGCCGCCCTGTACGGGGCGGGCCGCACGGACGTCGAACGCACCCTCGGCGCCGTGTCCCTCACCGAACAGCGCGACATCCGGGTGGAGAACCTCTCCGGCGGACAGCGCCAGCGCCTCGCCATCGCCTCGGCCCTCGTCCACGACCCCGAACTGATCTTCCTCGACGAACCCACCGCCGCCCTCGACCCGCAGGCCCGGCGCGACCTGTGGGAGGTGCTGCGCCAACTGAAGGCGGCGGGCCGCACCATCGTCTACACCACCCACCACCTCGACGAGGCCGAGGCCCTCTGCGACCGGGTCGCCATCCTGGTCCGGGGCCGCATCGCCGCACTGGACTCCCCGCGCGGCCTGGTCGACGCGGCCGGCGCCCCCCTGTCCGTCCTCCTGCCGGCCGACCGGATGACCGTCGCCGAGGCGGAGACCGTGCCGGGCGTGGACCGCGCCGAACTGCGCGGCGGCAGCCTCGTCCTGGAGACCCGCGTCTCCGGGCAGGTGCTGTCCGCGCTCGACGCCAGGGGCGGCCTGGACGGCGTCCAGACCCGCACCGCCTCCCTGGAGGACGTCTACCTGCGGCTCACCGCCGAGGCCGACGGCCACCGCGACGCGGCGCCCCGCCCCGGCACCGCCACCGGCCCCACCCCCGCACAGAACACGGAGCACCGCCCATGAGCGCCTACGGGGCACTGACGGCCGCCGGATACCGGGCCCAGGTCCGGGACGCGGCCACCCTCTTCTTCACCTTCGCCTTCCCCCTGGTCTTCCTCGTCGTCTTCGGCCTGATCTTCAGCGGCCAGGACGTCGAGGAGACCGGCCGGCCCTACATCTCCTACATCGCGCCCGGCGTGATGTCCTGGGGCGTGGGCAACGCCGCCGTCTTCGGCATCGCCTTCACCCTCATGCAGTGGCGCCGCGACGACCTGCTGCGCCTGATCCGCATGACGCCCACCAGCCTGCCCGCCGTCCTGGCCTCCCGGTACGTGCTGGCGCTCGGCGTCGGCGTCGTCCAGGCCGTGGTGTTCGTGTCGGTGGCGCTGCTGCCGCCCTTCGGGCTGGAGCCGGCCTCCCGGTGGCCGCTGGCCCTGCCGGTGCTGCTCCTCGGCATCACCGCGTTCCTGTCCATCGGCGTGATCATCGGCAGCTACGCCGACACACCCGAGGCGGTCGCCGCCATCGCCAACTTCCTGATGGTGCCCATGGCGTTCCTGTCCGGCTCGTTCCTGCCGCTCGACATGATGCCCGACTGGCTGCAGAAGGTGTCCCTGGTCCTGCCGCTGCGCTACTTCAACGACGCGGTGTCCGCGGCCCTGTCCGGCGGCGGCGGCCTCGGCGACATCGCGGCCGGCTGCGCCGCCCTCGTCGGCTTCACCGCCGTCTTCGCCCTGATCGGCCTGAAGACCTTCCGCTGGAGCAACCGCGCATGACGACCACCACGACACGGCAGGACCTGCCGCTGGAAGCGGCGCGGCAACGGCTCGCCGCCGCCCTCGCCGCCCGGTCCGCCCCCGGCCACGCCCCCCGCGTCGTCACCCTCGGCGCCCGCGCCGCCAAGGACGACCCGTACGCGGAGACCCGCCCCGACGCCCTCGTCCACCTCACCTCCCGGGCCGTCCTCGTCGGCCCCTGGGGCGGCGACGACGACGCCCGCGCCTGCGGGACCTGCCTCGCCATGCGCTGGCAGCGGCTGCGCTCCCGCACCGAACGCGACGCCCTCGAAACCGGCACCCCCGTCACCCTCGCACCACAGTGGCCCGCCCTGCCCGGCTTCCT
>DASTDN010000658.1:0-2552 GCA_035710365.1 Streptomyces sp.
GACCCCGGGGTGCGGGTCGCGGGCGTGATCCTCAACAAGGTCGGGTCGCACCGGCACGAGGAGTTGCTGCGGGACGCGCTGGACTCGGCCGGGGTGCCGGTGCTCGGGGTGCTGCGGCGGGCCGCGCCGGCCGGGACGCCGGGCCGCCACCTCGGGCTGGTGCCGGTCGCCGAGCGACGGGCGGACGCGGTGGCGGCGGTGGCCGCGATGGCGGCGCTGGTGGCCGGCGGGTGCGACCTGGAGGCGCTGGTGGGGGTGGCGCGGGGGGCGGGGACGCTGGAGTGCGCCGCCTGGGACGCGGACGCGGCGGTGGCACGGTCGGCCGGAACGCCGGGAGCGCCGGGCACGGCGGTGACCCCGTCGGCCGCGGATGCCCCGGTGGCGTGGGGCGGCGCGACGGCCGCACCGCCCGGAACCTCGGGAGCGCCGGGAGCGGCGGTGGCACAGCCGGCCGGAACCTCGGTGGATTCGGGCGCGGCGGTGGCGCTGCCGACCGGTGTCCCGGTGTCGTCGTCCCCGCCGTCCCGGCCCGTCCCGGGCCCGGGGGCTGCCGCCCGGGGCCGTCCGCCCGGGAGGCACGGCCCCGGGAGGGCGCGGAGGAGCCCCCTCGTCGCCCTCGCCGGCGGCCCCGCCTTCTCCTTCTCCTACGCCGAGCACGCCGAGCTGCTCACCGCCTCCGGTGCCGAGGTCGCCGTCTTCGATCCGCTGCGCGACGAGGAACTGCCCGCGGGGACGAGCGGGCTGGTGATCGGCGGCGGGTTCCCCGAGGTGTACGCCGCCGAGCTGGCCGCCAACGAGCCGCTGCGCCGGGCCGTCGCCGGGCTCGCCCTGAGCGGGGCGCCCGTCGCCGCCGAGTGCGCGGGGCTGCTGTACCTGTGCCGGGAGCTGGACGGGCTGCCGATGTGCGGGGTGCTCGACGCGGCGGCCCGGATGACGGAGCGGCTCACCCTCGGCTACCGGGACGCGGTCGCCGTGGGCGACAGCGCGCTCGCCGCGGCGGGGACGCGGATGCGGGGGCACGAGTTCCACCGCACCGCCGTCGAGCCGGGAGCGGGGGCGGAACCCGCCTGGGGCGTCCTTGCTCCCGGGCGGCGGGTCGAGGGTTTCGTACAGCGGGGTGTGCACGCGAGCTATCTGCACACGCACTGGGCGTCCGAGCCCGGTGTCGCCCGCCGGTTCGTGGAGAGGTGCCGCACGTCATGAGCAGCAGACTGATCGGGGTGGGGGTCGGCCCGGGCGACCCGGAGCTGGTGACCGTGAAGGGGGTCAACGCCCTGCGCGCCGCCGAGGTCGTCGTCGTCCCGGTGATGGACACCGGCGAGTGCGGGCGGGCCGAGGCGACCGTGCTGCACCACGTGCCCGCCCGGAAGGTCGTCCGGGTGGTGTTCGCGCTGAACGAGCGCACCGACCGGGCCCGCCGCGAGGCCGCCTGGGACGCGGCGGGCGCCCGCGTCGCCGGGCTGCTGCGCTCCCACACCTGCGTCGCCTTCGCCACCATCGGCGACCCGAACGTGTACTCCACCTTCACCTATCTCGCGCGGACCGTCGGCACGCTGCTGCCCGGGACCCTCGTGGAGACCGTGCCCGGCATCACCGCCATGCAGGATCTCGCCTCCCGGTCGGGTGCGGTGCTCACGGAGGGGACGGAGCCCCTGACGCTGGTGCCGGTCACCGCCGGGGCGGCCGTGCTCAGGGACGCGCTGAACGGTCCCGGGACGGTGGTGGCGTACAAGTTCGGGCGGCAGGCCGGGGAGGTCGCCGAGGCGCTGCGCGAGACCGGGCGGCTCGACGGGGCCGTGTGGGGCTCGGCGCTCGGGCTGCCCGGGGAGTCCGTCCGCCCGGCCGCCGAGCTGGGCGGCGCCCCGCTGCCGTACCTGTCGACGCTCATCGCACCCGCCCGGCGCGACGGCCGGGGCGGCAAGTTGTGACCCCGGAACGCGGGCGCCCCGCAAGCACCCCGGGATCCCCGGACCCCCTAGGAGAGGAACGATTTTTCATGGGCGATGCCGCCGCACCCGCCGGCAAGGTGACCTTCGTCGGAGCCGGGCCCGGTGCCGCCGATCTGCTGACGTTCCGCGCGGCGCGCGCCATCGCGGAGGCGGACGTCGTGATCTGGGCCGCGAGCCTCGTCCGGGAGGAGGTCCTCACGCACGCGCGCGAGGACGCGGAGATCCTCGACTCGGCGGCGATGTCCCTGGAGGACGTGGTGGCCGTGTACCGGCGCGCGTCCCGGGACGGCCTGCGCGTGGCCCGCGTCCACTCGGGCGACCCGGCGCTGTGGGGCGGCACGCAGGAGCAGGTGGACCGGTGCGCGCGGATCGGCATCGCCACCGAGATCGTGCCCGGGGTGTCGTCCTTCTCCGCCGCCGCCGCGCTCGCGCGGCGGGAACTGACGGTCCCGGAGGTCGCGCAGTCCGTGGTGCTGACCCGGCTCGGCGGCGGCAAGACGCCGATGCCGCCCGGCGAGGAGGTCCGGGAGTTCGCCCGGCACGGCACGACCATGGCGGTGTTCCTGTCGGCGGCGCGCAGCGGCCAGTTGGTGCGGGAGCTGC
>DASTDN010000659.1:0-10381 GCA_035710365.1 Streptomyces sp.
AGCTGCTCGGCGAGCCACTCGAAGGTGATCTCCTCCTCGCCGCGCCGCTTCTCGAGTTCCTCGATGCCGCGGTCGGTGAAGTACATGGATCGTGCTCCGTGGGGTCGGCGCAGGGGTAGGGAGCGTCCCGGATGGGAAGGACCCTGTTCCCTGCGGGGAGAAGAGATGAGGTCTTTCGTCGTCTTTCCGACAGGTGTGAAGGAAGACAGGGAAAGGATAGGCGCAGGCCGCGGCGTGCCCGGTGGGGCGGTCGGGGCCCGGTGCCGCCCAAGCTCCGCGACCGGCCCGTGTGAGGCGACTGCTGCCGGGGGCCGCCGTGCCGCGGAGGAAGCCGACAGCCGCGGGTGCCGCGGGCGACAACGGGGGAGTGCCGTGGGGCAGGAAGCGACACAGGTGGCGCGCATCGTGCTGCCGGACGGAACACCGGTGTGGGCCAGGATCTCGGGCGGGCCGGACTTACCGGCGCCCGGCGAGCTGTCGTACACCGACACGGGGTTCACCGAACGCGTCGGGGCGAGCGTCGAGAGCCTGCACTCGCTGGTGACCGGCGTCGCCCGCTCGCTCGCCGAGCCGCTGCGCGCGGTGCGGCCCGACGAGGTGAGCGTGCAGTTCGGCATCGAACTGACCGCCAAGGCCGGGAAGATCGTCAGCATGCTCGCGGACGGCGAGGCCAAGGCCAGCATCGCCGTCACCCTCACCTGGAACGGCGGCCCGCCCGACCTGACCGCGTCACCCGGGCCATCACCAGGGACGACACCGGAGACATCACCCGAAGCCCGACCCGAAGCCTCACCCGGGGTGACGGCCCCGTCGGACGCGGCGATGCCGCCGGTGCGGAGCGCAGGGCGCCCCGACGCGACACCGCCGGCCGGCCCGACAACGTTGGCAACCCCGGAGGATGCCGCCACCCTCCCCGAGTCCGCAGTCCACAGCGGTCCCGCCGACCCGCCCCCCGGCGATCCCGGACCGCCCCCCTCCGCAGATCCAGGACCCGGGTCTCCCCGTCCCGGACCCGCGTCCCCCGGCCGTCCCGGACCCGCGTCCCCCGGCGACCCTGGATCTCCGCCTCCCGGCGACTCCGGGTCCCCGTCCCCCGGCGGCCCGAGGGGCGCCCACGGCTCGTCGCACGCGGGCGCGTCGCCCGGCGTATCGATGCACGGAGGAGCCGACGGCATGCCCGCCGGGGGCACGGCATGACCGACCGGCATGCCCCGGGCGCGCCGGGCACGGGGGGAGCCGCCCGGCGCGCGCTGCACGATCTCGTGATGGCGGCGACCGTGCGCATTCATCGGGCGGGTGCCGGGTATGCCCACGACGAGGTCGGAACGTTCCTCGGCAGCGGCTTCTTCGTCGCCCCGAGCTGGGTTCTGACCTGCGCCCACGTGGCGTGCCGCGGGGAGGGGGGCGAAGTGACGGTGGTCTTCGAGTCCGTCCGAGATCGCGGCACGCGCGCGGTGCCGGGCAGGACGGTGTCGACGCTGCCGGCCGGCGCCGCCCCCGGGTCCGGTGGCTGGCCGGCCCCCGATCTCGCGCTCGTCCAGCTCACCGAGCCGGCGGACCACGAGTGCGTGTACGTCTCCGAACGCCCTGACGCGTACTACGACGAGGGCAAAGTGCTGTACGCGGGCTGGGTCCCCCAGCGCGGCCGGCTCCAGTACCTCGACGGCACCCTCGCCGTGGAAGGCACCCTCGGCCGCTCCTCCGAGGGCGTCCAGATGCGCCTCGGCGGCAACGACCTGCCGGCGGGGGTGTCCGGCGGGCCGGTCGTCGACCCGGTGCGCGGCGAGGTCGTCGGCGTGCTCAAGTCGCGCGCCGATCACGTGCGCGCGGGGACCTCCACCGGCATCGAGCAACTGCGGTCGCTGCCGGTGCCCGAGTCCCTCGACGCGGAGCACACCGACCCGTACCAGGCCGTCTTCCACGCCCACGACCGCTACCACCGGGACCGTCAGCGCGACCCGGACTCACGGCGGCAGACCTGGGTGGACGTGCAGACCCGGCTCGGTGCCCGGCCCGGCCGGGCCCTCAGCCCCGACGAGCGGGTCACGCTGCTCGGCCGGCTCGCCGACCTGCCGCCCCCGGCCAGTACCGGCGCCCTGCTGGACATCCTGGAGGATCTGGCGGGTTACCCGGTGCCGGGCCCCCGGATCGCCCCCCGCGGCTGGCGGGACGGCCTCGGGGTCCTGTACGAGCACGGCCGCGACGACGGTGCGCTCCGGCTCGTGATCGACTACGTGATGCGCGTGCTGTCCGCCGAGCGGCCGTTCGTCACCCCCAGCACGGCGGACGCCAGAAGGGCCCTGTGGGACTGGGTGTGGCCGGCCGCGCAGCGCCTCGACGCCGGCTACCGCCACCGGATCGCCCGGCAGTGGGACACCCTGCTGTACGAACGTCCGGGCATGCCCGGAAACGGACACCGTCCCTGGGCCGGGAAGCCCTCCGACAAGGGCGGGGCGCGGCCGTCCGTCCTGGTCGAGCTGGTACGGCGGGGCTGGGAGCCGGACCGCTGCGACTGGTCGGTGTCCGTGGCGAGGGACGGCGGCGAGGTGATCCGCCTGTACGAGGGTGAGCGCGCCCCGCTGGACGGTCTGCCCGCCGTCGTGGCCGCGCCCCTCGCGGAGGCCTTCCGGCGCTGCGACGAACCCGGCCGGCCCGCCCTCCTCCAGGCGGCCCTGCCCCACTCGTTGCTCGACCGGGAGGTGGACGCCTGGCAACTGCACCCCGACCAGCCGCCCCTGGGCGCCCTGCGGCCCGTGGTGCTGCGCTGCTCCGACCGCGACCAGTTGCCCGACGACGACGAGTTCGGCGGCGTCGAGGGCGATCCGTACGAGGTCGACGAAGAACGCCGGGCCCGCTGGCGCTGGCTGCACGCGCACCGGGCGCAGACCGAAGTCCTCGACTGCGACGCCGGGGTGCGCAAACCGGTGCCGAGCGTGGAGCAGTTGCGCGGCCTCGCGCACGGCACCGTCCCGGTGCTGTGCCGCTACGGCGACCACCGCCACGAGGACGCCGCCGTGGCCCTCGCCCGCATCGTGCGCGGCGGCTACGGAGTGGCCCTGTGGCGGCGCGCGCGCGGGCCGTCGCACGGTGTGTGCGGGGAGTTCCACCGGGGAACCCTGGACGAGATCGCGGGACCGCCCAGCGCCCACCGGCTGCCCGAGGCCGTGCACCACCTGCGCGTACGGCTGCGCTCGGGCCGGCCCGAGGCGTTCTGGGCGGACGGCATAGCGCTGCTGTACGACGATCCGCACCAGCCTCTGCCGGGGGGTGATCTGCTGGAGGCCCCGTGACCGCACCGCACCCGCCACCCGCGGCGGACGGGCCCGCCCCGGCCACCGCCCCTGCCCCAGTGCGACGGACGGGCCCGGCCCGGCCACCGCCCCCGCCCCGTGCGACGGACGGGCCCCGGCCCGGACCCGCCCGGAGTCCCCTCTGGCCCGAACACGCCACCCTGACGCCGGCCTCTTCCTGGTACGGGCCGGGCATCGATACGGTGAACAGGTTCGGGCGGCGCCCAAGTCCAGCGGACGAGTGACGACGAGGACCGGATCATGACCGAATCCAGTGAGTGGCTCATCTACCGCGGCGCCGGCGAACCCCACGACGGCATTGGCCGGCTTCCGGCTCCGCCCCCCTGGCGCGACTTCTCCGGCCGGGCCGCGTCGGGCGCGGGCGACGGTTCCGAGGACCGCAGGCTCGGCGCCCACCGCCACCTGGCCGAGCTGCACCGGCCGGGCGCCGAGGAACTGGAAATGATCAACGCGGCGCTGTATCTGCGCCGCCCCCTGCTCGTCACCGGCAGCCCCGGCTCGGGAAAGAGCACCCTCGCCCACTCGGTGGCGTACGAACTGGGCCTGGGCAGTGTGCTGCACTGGTCCGTCGTCAGCCGCTCCACGCTCCTGGACGGCCTCTACCGCTACGACGCCATCGCCCGCCTCCAGGACGTGCAGATCGCGGCCCAGGGCGCGGGGGGTGCGGCGACGGACACGCCCGGCGCGGTCGAGGGCATCGGCAGGTACATCCGGCTGGGGCCCCTGGGCACCGCGCTGCTGCCCTCGGACACCCCGCGCGTGCTGCTCATCGACGAGCTGGACAAGAGCGACATCGACCTGCCGAACGACCTGCTCAACGTGCTGGAGGAGGGCGCGTTCGCCATTCCGGAACTGGAGCGGGTCGCCGACCGCCTGCCGGGCGGCGAGGCCGAGGTGCTCACCGACGACGGCGTCAGGGTGAAGGTCCGTGACGGCAAGGTGCGCTGCAACGCCTTCCCGTTCGTCGTGCTGACCAGCAACGGGGAGCGGGACTTCCCCGCGCCCCTGATGCGCAGGTGCATCCACCTGGAGCTGGGCCGCCCCGACCACGGCCGGCTCGCGACCGTCGTCCGCGCCCACCTCGGCGACGAGGCGGCACGCGCGGGCGACGACCTGATCGGCCGGTTCCTGGAACGGTCCCGCAGCGAACTCCTCGCCACGGACCAACTGCTGAACGCGATCTACCTCACGGCCGCCGCCGCGCCGCCCAGCCGCGACCGGCTCGCCGACCTGCTCATCCAGCGGCTCGACCGCCCGAGGTGAGGCGCTGATGCCCGACGCGGCGGCGCGGCACGGTCCCGAGGGCCCGGACGGGCCCGGTGGCGAGAGCGGCCTCGGCGGTGCCGGTGGTCCGGGTGGTGCCGGTGGCCTCGGTGGTGCCGGTGGTTCGGGTGGTGCCGGTGGCCCCGGTGATGTCCGCGGTCCGGGTGCCGGTGACGCTGTTGGTTCCGGCGGGGCCGTCGGCTCCGGTTCCGGTGGGTCCGTAGGGTCCGGCTCCGGCGGGACCGTCGGGTCCGGTGGGGCTGCCGGGGCCGGTGCGTCCCCTGGTACGGCCGGTTCGGGCGACGGACCGGCCGCCCGGCGTTCCCCCCGGGACGACGGCGAGGCCGGTGACGACCGCCTCACCGAACTCGTCGTACGGCTGCGGGAGATCGGGCTCGACCCCGGCATCGACCACCTGCGGGACGCGCTGTGGCTGGCCCGGTGGATCGGCCCGGCCGACGACCCCGCGGCGCAGGACACCGAGGCGGGCGGGCGGCCCGTACCCCCGGTCCGTCCCCCGGCCGGCCCGCCCCCCGGCCGGCCGCGGGGCGACAGCCCCGGACCGCGGCCCGCACCCGAGCCCGCGCGGCAGCCGTACGACGCCTCCGGCCGGCGCGTCGCGCTGTACCCGGAGCCGCACGGCGGGCCGGGCGCGGCGGACGGCGGGGCCGGGGCCGCCGCGCTGCGGCTGGCCGTGACCGCCGCCCCCGCACTGCCCGCGCCGCTCCGGCTCCAGCGCGCGTTACGCCCGTTGCAGGCCTACCGCAGTGCCGCGCCGCCCCGCCGCACCGAGTTCGACGAGATCGCCACGGCGGAGCGGAGCGCCGAGTCAGGCGGCCTGATCCTGCCCGTCCACCGTCGTGTCACCCGCCGCGACACCCGCCTCCAGCTCGTGATGGACTCCTCGTCCTCCATGCGGGTCTGGGACCAGATGTTCCGTGAACTGGAAGTAGTTTTCGGACAATTGGGGGCCTTCTCCGATCTCCAGATCAGCTATCTGCACGAGGGCCCCGAGGGCGGCGCGGCCGTCAGCCGCAGCCCGGACGCACAGGCCGCGCCGCTGCACTCGGCCGACCGGCTCAGCGACCCCACCGGGCGCCGGATCGTCGTCCTCGTCAGCGACTGCGCGGGCCCCCTGTGGCACAGCGGTCACGCCCACCGGCTGCTCCACCACCTGGCCCGGCAGGGCCCGGTCGCCGTCGTCCAGCCCCTCCCGCAGCGCATGTGGCACCGCACCCGGCTGCCCGCTACCTTCGGTCACCTCTCCCGCGGCGAGGCCCCCGGCGGCGCCACGCTGCGCGTGCGCACCCCGGCCGGTGTCCCGCCCGAGGCCCGCCGGGGCGCGCTGCCCGTGCCCGTGCTGCCGCCCGAGCCCGTGGCCCTCGGCTCCTGGGCGCGGCTGCTGTCCGGGGTCGGCGCGGGCCCCGTCCCCGGCGCCGTGGGCTGGGTGCGCGCCGACCAGCCGCCCGCCGGGGCGACCCGGCCCGACCGGCCGCGCACGTCGTTCGAGCGGGTCAGCCGGTTCAGCTCCGCCGCCTCCACGGTCGCGGGCCGCCTCGCCGTCTACCTCGCGGCGGCTCCGCTCTGCCTGCCCGTGATGCGGCTCGTGCAGCGCACCATGCTGCCCGACTCCGGACCGTCCGAACTCGCCGAAGTCCTGGTCAGCGGCCTGATCACCCGGGCCGGGCCGGACGTCGCCGACAGCGGCCGCGGGGACGGGACCCAGTGGTACGAGATCGAGCCCGAGGTGCGCGACGCCCTGCTGTCCCGCCTCGGCCGCGACGAGGCCATGCTGGTGCTCAAGCACTGCTCCGAGTACATCGAGCAGCGCTTCGGCAAGGGCGGCACCAACTTCCCCGCGCTCGCCCTGGCCCAGCTCGGGCACGGCGGGCCCGGCCACCCCCACGCGCTGAGCGGCCCGGACGGCGGTCCCGGAGGCAACGGCGCCGACGGCGACGGCGCCGGAAGCGGCGGGTTCGGCGGCGGCGGGGACGCCCTGCCGGTCCCGCAGCCGTTCGCCGAGGTCGCCGCGCGCGTCCTCCAGCGGTTCATGCCGCTGGCCGCACACATCCGGGAGCCCGCCCTGCCGACCGACCCCCGGCCCTCCGACGGCCGGCACGTCCGCCGGGCCGTCACCCGCGCCCGCGCCCTGCTCGCCCGGTTCGAGGCCGAAGGCATGATCCAGGACATCATCGACGCCGTCCAACTGCTGCGCGGCGCCACCGCCCACGAACGGCACCCCGGCGCCGACCCGGAACTGTGGGCCGCGTACGCGCACTGCACGCTGCGGCTGTGGGAGAAACAGGGCGGCGCGGCCCTCCTGAACGAGGCCGAACGCGCCGCCGAACGCGCCGCCGCGCACCCGCACGCCCTGCGCGAACGCGCCGTCCTCGCCCGCGTCCTGCACACCGCCGCCACCGACCGCGAGCGCCGCGGCGACCACCGCGGCGCGCTGGAACTGCTGCGCCGCGCCGACCGCGAGTTCGCCGTGGCCTGCGCGGCACCCGGCCTCGACGAGAAGGAGGCCCTGCGCCTCACCCTGGAGCGCGTCCGCGCCCTGGAGACCCAGTCGCGCCTGGCCGGCGACAGCGCGCTGCTCCAGGGCGCCGTCGGCATGCTGGAGGCGTTCGCCGACACCTGGCCCGACCGGCGCAGCCGCCCGCCCGAACTCTCCCTCCGCCACGGCCGCGTCCTGCTGCGCCTGGCCGGGATCACCCCCGACCCGGTCCAGGCCCGGCTGTACGCGGAACAGGCCGCGCGGTCCCTGCACCACGCCCTGGAGAACGGCGAACCGCCGGACACCGCCGGCTCCGTGCGGTCCCGGGTCCTCGTCCTGACCCACCTGCTGGACGCGCTGCTGCTGTCCCAGGGCTCCCTGGACGACGCCCAGGCACGGGCCGACGAGGCGCTCGGGATCGTACGGGAACAGGGGCAGCGCGCCGCCCTGCTGGTGCGCTCCGGGCGCGTCGCCCTGGCCCGCTACGCCGAGTCGGGGGAACCGCTGGAGCTGCACCGGGCCGCGGCGGGCTTCGCGCAGGCCGCCCAGCGGACCCCCCGCGACGCGCCCGCGTACGCCGACGTGCTCGCCGAGTGGGGCGAGGTGCTGCTGCGGATCGCCGGGCTGGAGTGCGGACCGCACTCCCAGGAGCAGTTGTCGCGGGCGATCAGGGTGCTGCGCGACTGCCGCATGGAGACCCCGGGCGGCAGCCGTGAACTCGCCCACCGGCTGCTGCTGCTCGGCCGTGCCCTGATGCTGCGCTACCGGCTGCGCGGCGACCGGGTCGACCTGCGGGAGGCCGAGCACCTGTTCGGCCTCGCGGCGGCGGAGGCGGACGGCACGGACGACCCGCTGCTGGCGGCGCGGTGCCGCCTTGAGCTCGGGCAGGCCCAGTTCGAGGCGTACCAGGCACTGGTCCGCACCCCCCGGCTGGAGAGGTCGACGGAGGTGTTCCGGGCCGCCGCCCGGTCCGCCGAGGACGCGGCGGAGACGGCCGAAACGGACCGCAGGCGGCACGAGGCCGTGGAACTGGCCGCGCAGGCGCACCACTGGCGGGGTATGTCCCTGGAAGCGTCGGGCCGTCCCCGCGCGGCCCGGGACGCCTACCGGGCGGCGCGCACGCAGTGGTCACGGCTGCCGGAGGACAGTCTGGGCACGGGCGAACCGACGGCATGGCAGACGGAGCAGCGGCTGGCCGAACTGGAGTGAACCGCCCGCCACGACGCACCGGGCGGCAAGCGCGCAGGGCGCAGAGCGCCGAAGGGGAGAGGGACGGGGACTGGACGTGGACACGGACATACGGAACGAGGCCGCGGGGGAGCCGGTCCCGGGGGGCCGGCGGACAGGGGCGACGGCACAGGCACCGCCCGGCGTCCCGCCCGCCCCTCCGCTTCCGGACCTGCTGACGCTGGACCTGGCGCAACTGGGCAGCATCGACCATCCGGTGCTGCGCGAGGTGCTGGGCGAACTGCGGGCACGGGCGACGGAGCCCAGCGAGATGCTGTGGGGCTTCGACAACTCTTTTTGAAGGCGGCCGCGGTCTCGGCCCTTGGATTCGTCAACCGTCAGGGGCCGCCGACCGGTTGTCGACAGATCCGGTCGGTACGACGGGTGAATCGGACAACTTCCCCGGAACGGGGTTCGGTCCCGCGCCGCACCGGGAAAACGGCTCCGTACGGCGTGGCCCGCCCTCGCGCCCCGGCACGGGCACCGCGGGCCGTACGGCATGGGGGTGCTGCGGTGTCTGGAGAGGCAGTGACCGATCCGGCCCTCGCGGACACCGGCCGGCCGGCCCCCCGCCGGCCCGTCCCCTTCCGTCAGTTCGTCGTCAAGATGCACGGTCGCTGCAACCTCGCCTGGACGTACTGCTACCTCTACGCCGGCCCCGACAGCACCTGGCGGTCCCGTCCGCCCGCCGCGCCCCCCGACGTCCTGGACCGCACCGCCACCCGCGTCGCCGAGCACGCCCGCGCGCACCGGCTCGCGGACATCGCCCTGGTCCTGCACGGCGGCGAACCCCTCCTCGCGGGCGCCGGCACCCTCGCCCGCTTCACGTCCCGGGTCCGCGAGCGCGTCCCCGCCGGCTGCACGGTCCACGCAACCCTCCAGACGAACGCCACCCTCCTCACGGAGAAACGTCTCGCCGCGCTGTCCGCGGCCGGTGTCCGCGTCGGCATCAGCCTGGACGGCGGCACCGCCGCGCACAACAGGCGCCGCGTCGACCACGCCGGACGCCCCTCCTGGCCCGCCGCGGCACGAGGAGCCCGCCTGGTCGCCGAACGCTTCCCCGAGTCGTACGCGGGCGTCCTCACCGTCGTCGACCCGACGCTCGACCCGGTCGGGACGTACGACTCGCTGCTCGCCCTCGCCCCGCCCGCGCTGGACCTGCTCCTCCCGCACGGCAACTGGTCCACGCCCCCGCCGCACCACGGGGGCGGGCGCCACGGCGACTGGCTGTGCGCGGTGTTCGACCGCTGGTGGGGGGCCGGGCGGCGGGAGACCCGGGTGCGGCTGTTCGAGGAGTGCGTGGCGCTGCTGCTGGGGCTCCCCGCGTCCACGGAGGCGCTGGGGCTCGCGCCGTTCGACGCGGTCGTCGTGGAGACGGACGGGTCGATCGAACAGGTCGACTCCCTCAAATCGGCCTACCCGGGCGCCGCCCGGACCGGCCTCGACGTGTTCCGCAACAGCTTCGACGAGGCGCTCGGGCACCCGGGCGTCGCAGCGCGCCAGGCGGGCGCGGCGGCCCTCGCCGCGCAGTGCCGGGCCTGCCCGCTGCTGCGGGTGTGCGGCGGCGGACACTACGCGCACCGCTACCGGGCGGGTCACGGCTTCCGCAACCCCTCCGTCTACTGCGCCGACCTCCAGCGCCTCATCCGCCATGTGGCCGCCCGGCTCGCCGGCACCGCCCCGGCCCGCCCGGTCCCGCGGGAAGGGGACACCCCGTGATGTTCCCGGCGGTCCCCGACCGCGCCCTCCTCGAACTCGGCCGCACCGAGGGCGGCCCCGGCACCCTCGACCTCCTCGTACGCGACCAGGACACGCGCCGCCTGCTGGTGCTGCGCGCGGTGCTGGACGCGGCGGAGTCGGCGGACCGTGCCGTCTGCACACCGGCACAGAAGGCCAGGGTGCGGGAGGACTGGGGGATGCTGGTGGAGGCCGACGGGGTGAGCGGCGTCCCGGACGGCGGCCCCGGGACCCGCCGCGCCGTGGCCCCGGCCGGCCCTGCGCGGGCGCTGCTCTTCCAGCCGCTCACCGGTCCCTGGGCACGTTCCTGTCTGCGCGGACTCGACCCGGGCGACGGCACCGACCC
>DASTDN010000660.1:0-9346 GCA_035710365.1 Streptomyces sp.
GCGTCCTCGGTGACGGGCCGCCCCTGGCACGCCTTGCGCACGCCGTTGATGACCTTGGTGCGGCTGAAGGGCTCGGTGACCCCGGACCGCTTGATCACCATGAGTGAGCACGTCTCCACGGTCGTGAAACGACGGGAGCAGTCCGGACACTGGCGGCGCCTGCGGATCGACGTGCCGTCGTCGGTCGTACGGCTGTCGACGACGCGGCTGTCGGGGTGCCTGCAGAAGGGGCAGTGCATGGTTCCCAACGCTCCTCACAGCAGACTCCATGACCTCGCCGCGCCACTCGGGCCCCGCGAAGCAGCCCCAAGCATAGGCGATCTCCGTGAGCCCGAAGACCCGGGGGACCACAACTTCTGGGCCGCCGGTGCAATCCAACCACTACATGTGGGGATTGGCTCCCACGTACGCCGTACTCGCGTGTCGGGGCGGCACGGCCGCACCCGCGCCCGCCGGGCGGCGGCACAGACCCGGCAAGGCACCCGCGGCCCGGGCCGGGCCCGGGCCGTGCGGCCGACGGCCCGCACCTCGCGCGCCGGGCCGCGGGCATGGACCGCACCCCGCTGAGAGGGGGCCGCTCCGGCGCTGCGCGACTCGCCCGCGTCCGGGCCGGGCCGCCGACTCGGCGTGACTCGCGCGTGCGGGTCGCGCCGACCGGTCGGCGCGACCCGCGAACCGGGGATCCGGTCCCGGCCGACCGGCTGGCGCGGCCCGCGAACCGGGGATCCGGCCCCGGCCCGACCGCGGTTCCGGTTTCGGGCGGGACCGGGCCGGGTGGGCGGCGCGGCGCGACTCGGGGTCCGGCCGCGCAGGGAGGGCGAGTCCCGTTCCGCGGCGCATCGATGCGGCGGCGCGTGGGGAGATTCCGTGCGCGCGGCAGGGAGGCGACGTGCGACTCGCACGGAGCGGGAGGTAGCGTTCGGCCACCGCGTGGCCGGATGACAGACTGGCGGCGCCCCGCAGGGCCGCCACCCCGGCGGCGAAGAGTACGACAATGAGCCCTTTTGCCCGCATCCGGCGAAGCAGCGGCAATACACCTCGACCTGTAGCTACGTCGATCGATTCGCAAATTTTCACTCGAACGTGTGTTTGGCGCAACCTTTCGAAAGCAACTACCGTTGTTCAGCAGGGAGACCATCGAGAGGGGCCGACGTGACCACGACCGCAGACAGTGCCGCCATCACTGCCCAGGACCGCACCCGGGGCCGACTCGAGCCGGTGCACGCGATGAGCGAAGTGACGAACCCGGAGGGCCCGAAGCGGTCCATGCCCGGTCGACCTCCCGGCATCCGCGCGGACAGCTCCGGCCTCACCGACCGGCAGCGCCGGGTCATCGAGGTCATCCGGGACTCGGTGCAGCGCCGCGGGTACCCGCCGTCGATGCGGGAGATCGGCCAGGCCGTGGGCCTGTCGAGCACGTCGTCCGTCGCCCACCAGCTCATGGCGCTGGAGCGCAAGGGCTTCCTGCGCCGCGACCCGCACCGCCCGCGCGCCTACGAGGTGCGCGGCAGTGACCAGACCGCCTCCGTGCAGCCCGCCGACACCGCCGGCAAGCCCGCCGCGTCGTACGTCCCGCTGGTCGGCCGTATCGCCGCCGGAGGCCCGATCCTCGCCGAGGAGTCGGTCGAGGACGTCTTCCCCCTCCCCCGGCAACTCGTCGGCGACGGTGAGCTGTTCGTGCTGAAGGTCGTCGGCGACTCGATGATCGAGGCCGCCATCTGCGACGGCGACTGGGTCACCGTCCGCCGCCAGCCCGTCGCCGAGAACGGCGACATCGTGGCCGCGATGCTCGACGGAGAAGCCACCGTCAAGCGCTTCAAGCGCGAGGACGGCCATGTCTGGCTCCTCCCGCACAACGCCGCGTACGAGCCGATCCCCGGCGACGACGCGACCATCCTCGGCAAGGTGGTGGCCGTACTCCGCCGCGTGTGAACGCGGCGGGCGTGCCGCCCCGGACCACGCCCGCGCCCACTCCCTGAAAGGGCCCCGGAACCCCTGCGCCGGTTCCGGGGCCCTGATGTGCGCCCGAAGCCGGTCATGCACCCGGGCCGGCGCCGCTCCCTCGCGGCGCCGGCCCGCTCCTCCCGTGCGGCAGCCGTGGGAGCCGCGCCGGTTCTACTCCGTGACGGCCTCGGCCGCCGCGTGGATCGCCGCCAGCGATCTGCGGACCTGGTTGCGGTCCGTGGTGTACCAGAAGTCGGGCAGTGACGCCTTGATGAAGCTGCCGTAGCGGGCCGTCGCCAGCCGGGGGTCCAGTACGGCGACCACGCCGCGGTCGCCCGAGGCGCGGACGAGACGGCCCGCGCCCTGGGCCATGAGCAGCGCCGCGTGCGTGGCGGCGACCGCCATGAAGCCGTTGCCTCCGGCGTCCTCCACCGCCTTCTGACGGGCGCTCATCAGCGGATCGTCCGGGCGCGGGAACGGGATCTTGTCCATGACGACGAGCTGACAGCTCGGGCCCGGCACGTCGACGCCCTGCCACAGCGACAGCGTGCCGAACAGGCAGGTCCCCGGGTCGGCCGCGAAGTTCTTGATCAGTTCGCCGAGCGTCTCCTCGCCCTGCAGCAGGATGGGGAACTCGGGGATCCGGGAGCGCAGTTCCTCGGCGGCGAGCTGCGCGGCCCGCATCGAGGAGAACAGCCCGAGGGTACGGCCGCCGGCCGCCTGGATGAGCTCCGTCAGCTCGTCCAGCATGTCGGCGCGGTCGCCGTCCCGCGCCGGGCGCGACAGGTGCTTGGCGACGTAGAGGATGCCCTGCCTCGGGTAGTCGAAGGGGGAGCCGACGTCCACGCCCCTCCACTGCGGCAGGCCGTCGCCCTCCGTGCCCTCCGGGGCGAGGCCCAGCGAGGCGCCCACACCGTTGAAGTCGCCCCCCAGCTTCAGGGTCGCCGAGGTCAGCACCACCGAGCGGTCCGCGAAAAGCTTCTCCCGCAGCAGACCCGACACGGACATGGGGGCCACGCGCAGGGACGCCCCGAAGCGGTCGTGCCGCTCGTACCAGACCACGTCCCACTCGGCGCCGTGGGTGATGCGCTCGGCCACCGCGTGGACGTTCTCCACACTGGCCAGGGCCTGCTTGCGGACCGCGTCCTCGTCCTGCACGGACTTGTCCCGGGTCGTGCCGAGCGCGGAGATCACCGTGCGGCACGCGTCACGCAGCGCGGCCAGGGCGTAGCCGAGGTCTTCCGGGATCTCCTCCAGGCGGCCCGGCAGGGCCAGCTCCATCAGCCGCTCGAAGCCCTCGGAGGCGGTCTGGAGCTGGTCGGCGGCCTTTTCGTCGACGAGTTTCGCGGAGCGGCGCACCGCACGGTTGACCTGGCCCGGGGTGAGTTCGCCGGTGGCGACGCCGGTGACGCGGGAGACCAGTTCGTGTGCCTCGTCGACGATCAGGAGTTCGTGCTGCGGGAGGACCGGGGCACCCTCGATGGCGTCGATCGCGAGCAGCGCGTGGTTGGTGACGACCACCTCGGCGAGCTTGGCGCGCTCCCGGGCCGTCTCGGCGAAGCACTCCGCGCCGTACGTGCACTTGGTGGCGCCCAGGCACTCGCGGGAGGACACCGACACCTGGGACCAGGCGCGGTCGGACACGCCCGGGGTGAGGTCGTCCCGGTCACCGGACTCGGTCTCGTCGGCCCAGTCGCGCAGCCGCAGCAGGTCCTGGCCCAGTTTGCTGGTGGGTGCGGCGGCCTCGAACTGGTCGAAGAGGCCCTCCTCCTCGTCCTGCGGAACGCCCTCGTGCAGGCGGTGCAGGCACAGGTAGTTCGACCGGCCCTTCAGCATGGCGAACTCCGGGCGGCGGCGCAGCAGCGGATGCAGCGCGTCCACGGTGCGCGGCAGATCCCGCTCCACGAGCTGGCGCTGCAGCGCCAGCGTGGCCGTCGCGACCACGACCCGCTCGCCCTGCGCGAGCGCGGGCACCAGGTAGCCGAGCGACTTTCCGGTGCCGGTGCCGGCCTGGACCAGCAGGTGGGAGGCGTCGTCGACGGCCTGGGCGACGGCTTCGGCCATGGCCACCTGGCCGGGGCGCTCCGTACCGCCGACGGCGGTGACGGCGGCGTGCAGGAGATCGGGAAGTGAGGGCTTCGTCATAGCCCGACCACCCTACGGCCCGGCACCGACAATCGGGCGATTCCGCAGGACAAGCCCCTCTTTCGTGATCCTGGTGCGGGTGCCGGGGGGACCGGCGCCGGGGGCGGTGCCGGTGCCCCGGGGGGGTGCCCGGGACGGGGGCGCCCGTTCCCGACGGTGGCACCGCCCCCCGCCCCGCCCTCCGGCCCTCCCCGCTTCCCCGGCCTTCTCGTCCTGCGCTCTGAGCCGGACGCCCGGGGCCGGTGGGGCGTGGGCGGTGGGGCGGCTCGTCCCGGCGCCGTCGCGGGCGGGCCGGTTCGAGGCGGGCCGTCGGGCCCGGCCCCGTACCGCGCCGATGCCGGGGGAAGGCGGCGGCGAGGGCCCGGCGGCCGGTCGGGGGCGGACGCGGGGCCGACGTGGGGGTGCTCGCCTCGGCCGACGGCCGCGGGCGGGCCGCTGAAGGCAGGCCGGACGGCTGGGCACCGGAGCGGGGAAACCAGCGGGCCAAGCGTCCCGTCCGACCGTCTCCCGGCACTCCGCCCGGCCTCGTGCGTACTCCCCCGCAATCCCTCTGGACGCATTCCCCGGCGGTAAAGGAGACTGTTGCTCATGTTCCTTCAAGGGAATTGTCATTGGTATAGATCACGCGAGTCGTGACCCCGATATCCTGCCGATGCGGCCACTCGTGTCCCGGTTGTCCACGGCGGAGAACTCCGGCGGCCCGAGCCGGCGATCGCCAGCCGGAAGGCGGTGCGCCGGGGAACGAGGATTGTCCGTTTCGTTGCCGACGCCACCGAGTCCGTTGAACGATGCTCAAACGCGGAACTACGGGACCGAAGGCCCGCTGGCCCAGACCTTCTGAATAGACGGCTTCATTCCGATTGACCGTTTGATTGGCATCTCCCCCGGCGACATGACGAGTACCACACGGGCCCGGGGTGACAACGGTGACACACCCGGCAAAGTTGGCAACTAGGCGTCAGCGCAGGCCGATTACGCGCGAGTAACCATCCTCATAGCATCCCAAAGCGACAGCGGCGGCATCCGTTCCCGTCACGGCCGCTGCAGCCTGCTGCCACTGACAGGGGCGCGAGAACTGGATATCGTCGGGAAGTCGTGATTACCTACACCTGATTTCGACCGCACCGCGAGCACAAACCCCACGATCGATGCACAACACGCCTTTTCCTTGACCGGGAGGCAATGGGTCATGGTTCGCACAAAATTAACTTCTGGTTTAAACAATGCGCCGAGCGGGGGCCGGCAGTGACACACTCGACGTCACTGGGCCGGGGCGATCCTGAGCCGGTACACGCGCGGCGACGCAATGTGAAACAACACGGGGGCGCACGCGTGGCTGGCACTTTGTTCGAACTTCCGACGATCGGCGAGCTTGCGGAAAGCGCCCCCCAGGGCCACGCCGCTCGGCTGGAGCAGACACTGCTGCAGGCCCGGGGGCTGATCGAGTACACGGTCTCCCTGCACCGGCGCCGCCCGGCGACCACGGCCGGTCTGACCCACATGGACGCCGAGGAGACCGCCGGCACCCTTGAGGAACTGGTGCTGCGGGCGCGCAGTTCGGTGAACGTCGCGCTCACCGGCTCCGCCGCGTTCGTGGAGGCCGCGCTGCGCGTCCTGGTGCGGGTGCCCAGCGGAGTGACCGTGCGGGTCCTGTGCAGCCCGGCCGCCGTCGACATGGCGTCCGCCGCGCTGCGCGGCCTCCCGGCCGTGCGGATCTTCCCCTACGAGCTGTGCGGCATCGTCGTCGTCGACGGGAAGTCCGCGTTCCTGCGGCTCGGCGCCAAGGGCGACGAGGGCGGCAGGGTCGCGATCGTCACCGACCCCGCCGCCGTCAGCACCCTCCAACTGCTGTACGCCGGTGTCTGGTCGCGCGGCCGCAAACTCGTCGACCACCCCGAGCTGAGCCCCCGGCTGCGCTCCGACCTCACCCGCCGCATCCTGGAGCAGTTGCGCTCCGGGCGCACCGACGCCACCGCCGCGCGCGAGCTCCAGGTGTCCCTGCGGACCTACCGGCGCCATGTGGCCGAGATAATGCGGGAGTTGAACGCGTCGTCCCGCTTCCAGGCCGGTGTGCGCGCCGTGGAGATCGGACTGCTTCCCAAGGCCCCGTGACCGGCGGGGCGGGGACGCCGTGCGGGGCGACCCGTCGAACGGAACATCCAGCGAGAAGTGGGGGCACACCGTGTGCAGCCAGTCGGGGGACGAGTTGGAGCACGCCCTTCTGCAGCTCAGAGAGCTCATCGAGTCGACGATGGCCATGCACCGGGACCGCAGTCGGCGCGAGCAGCTCATCACGGCGCTGCCCGGTGGCTACGGCAGCCTCATCGGCGCCACCCGTGAGCTGATCGCGCGGTCCGGCGAGACCGTCGACATCCTGCGCTCACGGGTGCCGGCCCCGGGCAAGCGGCTGGAGAAGATCGGGCGGCTGGAGTCCGAACTGCTGGACTTCCCGCGGGAGTCGGTGGCGGTGCGGCTGCTCGCCAGCCCGGACCTGGTGGGTGAGTCCTTCGTCAAGCGGCTGCCTCCCGAGCACCAGCGGCAGATGGCCGTCCGGGTGGCGCGGCTGCCTCCGCTGCAGGTGCTGATCGCCGACGGCGCGACCGCCCTGGTGGTGGTCGGCCCGCCCGCCGAGCGGCGGGCCTCCCTGATCCGGGTGCCCGAGGTGCTGGAAGCCCTCCGGACGCTCTTCGAGAGCCTGTGGAACACGGCCCTGGAGCCCCGGGAGGACGTCGTGTTCGGCGACCGAGACCGGGCGGTGCTGGCCCGGCAGATCCTCGGCGCCATGCGGGCCGGCGTCACCGACGAGGTCGCCGCCCGCGAACTGACCGTCTCGGTGCGCACCTACCGGCGCTACGTCGCGGAGATCATGGCCCTGCTGGGTGCCACGTCCCGTTTCCAGGCGGGGGTGCGGGCCGCGGAGCTGGGTCTGCTGCCGCGCAACACCACCTGCTGGCAGGACGTGAAGAGGGCGGGCGCAGGTTCCTGAAACGGGCATTGCCTCCCGACCGGCACGGGCAGTTGGATGGGCGCGCAGGGAACGGGACGCGTCTTCGGAGTGGTCCCCGTCTCCGGCGGTTCTCCCCCGTGACCGCCGGTCCACGGCGGCCCGTGCCGGCCCGGCCGGTGCGGGTCCCCGTGTCCTCGACGACTGCGTGCGGAAGGTGGATCCATGGATCAGCGGCCGATCGGTCTGGTCTTTCCCGGCCAGGGAACACAGCGTCAGGCGATGGGCGCCGCATGGCGGGACACGCCGTCCTGGGAGATCACCGCCGAGATCTCCGAAGCGACCGGGGAGGACATCCCCGACCTGCTGCTCAACGCCACGACGGAGCAGTTGCGCCGGACCGACCTGGCCCAGCTCTCCGTGTTCTCGGTGGAGATGATCGCGCACGCCGAGGCGGTGCGGCGCGGCGTGTTCGGGGGGCACGTGGTGGCCTGCGCCGGGCACAGCCTCGGCGAGTACGCCGCCCTCACGGCGGCCGGCGCCCTCACCCTCGGTGACGCCGCGGCCCTCGTCGCCACGCGGGGGCGTGCCATGCGGGAGGCCTCCGGCGCCCGCGAGGGCACCATGGGCGTCCTGGTCGCGGCGCCGCTCGCCGACGTGGAGCAGCTCGTGGCCGACGTACGGGAGCGGGGGGAGGACGTGTGGGTCGCCAACGTCAACGCCCCCGGGCAGACCGTGGTCTCCGGGTCCGTGGACGGGGTCGGCCGGGTCGGGGAGGAGGCGCCCTCGATCGGCGCCAAGATGATCCGCCTCCAGGTCGGCGGCGCGTTCCACAGCCCGTACATGGCGCCGGCCGCCGACGTTCTCGCCACCGCGCTGAAGGAGACCACGACCGCGCCCCGGCACCTGCCGGTGGTGGCGAATGTCGACGCACGGCCCTACGACGGCGACAGCGGCTGGACGGAGCTCGGTGTCCTTCAGCTCACCTCGCCGGTGCTGTGGGAGGAGAGCGTGCGCACGCTCACCGGCGCCCTCGGCTGCGCCCGGCTGGTCGAGCTCGGCCCCGGGCGCACTCTGGCGGGACTGATCCGCCGCATCGTCCCGGACGTCGAGGTGGTGTCCGTGGACGGCCCGGCTGTACTCGACTGACGAGATCCGCGCGAGCAGAAGAGACCGGACAACATGGCAGCAGTTACCGACGGTACGACGATGACCGGCCTTACCCGGGAGTGGGTCAGCGGTGTCGGCGTGCTCGACAAGGCGTCCACCCTGCTGGCGATCGTGGAGCAGGCGCCGACGCCGCTGAGCGAGCTGGTCTCCCGCAGCGGTCTCACCCGGCCCACGGTGCACCGGATCGCGGTCGCGCTGGAGCGCCTCGGGCTGCTCGGCCGGGACTTCCACGGCCGCTTCGTGCTCGGGCCGCGGCTCGGCACCATGTCCGTCGAGGCGCGCTACGACCGGCTGGCTCAGGCGTCGGCCCCGGTGCTGGCCGAGCTGCACGCGAGGACGGGTCTCGAAGCCCGGATCCTGCGACGCCGGGGCAGGCTGCAGACCTGCGTGGCGACGGGTCCGGCCGGGGCCGACACCAACGGCACGGAGCGGGTGCCGGTCGGCATGTCCCGCCCTGCGACCGTCGGCGCCGTCGCGCTGGTGCTGCTGGCCTGGGAGGAGCCCGAGGAGATCCACGACGGGCTGCACGGCGCGCGGTTCACGGCCTCCCACCTGGCCCAGGTGCGGCGGCGCGGGTGGGCTCGCGGGTCCGACGTCATGGTGCCCGGGGACATCGCTTTCGCCGTGCCGGTGCAGGACATGGGAGACCGGGTGGTCGGCGCGCTGTCGGTGTCGGGCCCGCGCAGCCGGATGGACTCGCTGCCGGGGCGGTGGCTCGCGGCCATCGTCTACGACGCCGCCGCCGACCTCGCCGACGCCCTGCGCCGCTCCCGCGCGCTGCCGTCCCCCCGCCGTGGTGCGGCGACGGAGGCCCACGGCCGCAGGACCTCCTCCGGAACGCACTGACTCCGCGGCGAGCGGTCCGGTGAAAGCCCGGGCACACCCGGTGCTCAGGCCTTCGGCGACCGCTCCCCCGCCACTGTGGGACGGGGTGTCCCCCGGTGGCGGCCGGGGTGCGCAGCGGCGGGCCGTACCCCGCGACGCGCCGGACCGGACGCGGCACCGCCGGTGCGTGGCCGGCGGGGCGTCGCGGTGACGCACGAGGGCCTCCCGGCGGCCGGCGCGTGGACATCGCGATCCACGCGCCGGCGCCGGGAGGCCCTCACCCGTTCACGTCGCCCGGCCGGCTCCTCGTGCCGCCCG
>DASTDN010000661.1:0-3634 GCA_035710365.1 Streptomyces sp.
CCGCGAGCCCCGCCCTCCGGGCGGACGACGCCACTTTCGAAACACGCCCTAGACCACGCCAGGACCCGAGGGCAGTGACGGCGGCCGCGTTCCCGCACGAGCGGCGGCAGCACCCCCTATGACCGCAGAAAGGGAACACCCCACCATGTTCGAGTTCGACCTGGTCCCCGGACCGGCGGTTTACGAGATCCTGACCGGCAACCGCCCCGCGGTGCTGGACCTCGTGCAGCGGACCTACCTGGCCCACGAGGCCGGCGAGTCGGTCAACCCCGACAGCTACTTCCTGCGTTTCCCCGAGAAGCCCGACGCGCGCATCATCGCCCTGCCGTCCTTCCTCGGCTCGGACGTCCAGCTCGCCGGCATCAAGTGGATCTCCAGCTTCCCGTCCAACACGGAGAAGTCCGTACCGCGCGCGTCGGCCCTGCTGATCCTCAACGACTACGAGACGGGCTATCCGGTCGCCTGCCTGGAAGCGGCCCAGATCAGCGCCGCCCGCACGGCCGCCTCCGCGGCCGTCGCCGCCACCGCGCTGCGGCCGGGCGGCTACCGGGGCACCCGGGTGGCCGTCGTCGGCGCGGGCATCATCGCCCGCAACGTGTGCGAGTACCTGAAGGCCGCCGGGTGCACGCCCGACGCGTACGTGGTGCACGACCTGCACGCCGCGTCCGGGCAGGCGCTCGTCGCCCACCTGGAGGACGGGCTCGGGGAGAAGGCCGGCTTCAGCGACGACCTGGCCGCCGCGCTGGACGCCGACACCGTCGTCTTCGCCACCACCGCCGGCACACCCTACGTGCACACGCCGTTCCGGCCCGGACAGTTGGTGCTGAACCTGTCGCTGCGCGACCTGGCCCCCGAGGTGATCCTCGCGGCGTCGAACGTCTTCGACGACGTCGAGCACTGCATGAAGGCCAACACCTCTCCGCACCTGGCCGAACAGGCCACGGGCGGACGGGACTTCGTCACGGGCACGCTGGCCGGGGTGCTGAACGGCGAGGTGTCCCTGTCCGACGACCGGCCGGTGGTCTTCTCGCCGTTCGGTCTCGGCGTCCTCGACCTCGCGCTCGGGGCGTTCGTGCACCAGCAGGCCCGCGGCTCGGGGAAGGCCCTGTCGGTCCCGGACTTCTTCGCGGAGACCCGGCGCTGGTAGGCCGCGGGGCCGACGACCCCACGGGCGGCCCCGCGCGCACGCGGTCCCCGCGTACGGAGAAAGCGACGTGACGGCACCGGTCGGCCGGCTCCGGGTGGCCTGCTCCATCGGCCTCCGGTCAGCCGGGGGCAGGCCGCAGCGACGGCCGGCACGCGACAGGCACGGCAACCGCCGGAACGGCAGACGACCAGAATGCCGCGGGAGCCGGAACAGCACAGGAACGGACTGGGAACGGCGCAGGTACGGAACGGCACAGGAGTGGGCGAATCCGCGACCGGCCGAAAAACGGACCTCGGACGGCTTCAGGCATGAGCGGCACGTTGCCGCGCTATAGATTCGCCCCCTCGACGGGCGAGCAGAGATTCAGAAACAACGCAAAAGCGAAGACATCAGCCGCCGAGCTGTTCGAAGGAGCGCCGGGATGAAGCAGGCGAGGGCACGCCTCACTCGCGCGATAATCCTCGACGCGGGGGCAGAGGTATTCGAGGCCCACGGATTCGCCGCCACCAACCTCCAAGCGGTGATCGACCGCACCGGTTTGACCAAGGGCGCGCTGTACGGGCACTTCTCCTCGAAATCGGCACTCGCCCTGGCGGTCGTCGATTCCTTCGAGACGAGCTGGCGCGAGATGACGGCCGACGCCCGGCTCAGCACCCGCCCGGCGCTGCAGACGCTGCACTGGCTGACGCTGGAGCTGACCCGGCGCATGGCCGAGGACATCCGCTTCATGGCGGGTCTGCGCCTGAGCATGGAGGCCGCCCGTCCCTCCCGTACCGAGGAACCCCACCTCGCGGAGCTGCGTGGCCTGGTCACGTCCCTGGTGACGCTCTCCCAGGAACAGGGGGACCTTCCCCCGGAACACCACCCGGACCTGATCGGCCGGCTGCTGATCGCGCTCGTGCTCGGCACCCGCGAATCCTGCTCCGGCGGCGCGGGCGACGACGCCCTGGGCCTGCTGCGATCGATGTGGGACACCGTGCTCCCGGCCCTGCGGAACGTCCCCGTCCGGCCCCCGGTTCCGAGGTAGCAACGGCGGCGCAGGACGGCCCGGCGACCGGGTTCGTACCGGGCGGTCCGGGTCCGGGCGGGCGGGGCGACGGCCCCGGGCCGGGCTAACGGAGCCGTGACCGCTGGAGGGCGGCGAGGCGGACGTCCCGGTCGGCGCGGTCGATCGCGTCGAGGATGGTCGAGGCGTGCTCCTGCAGCAGGACACCGGCCGCGGTGAGCTGGATGGGGCAGCGGCCCCTGCGGTGGAACAGCAGCACGCCGAGCCCTCGCTCCAGACTCTTGATCTGCGCGGTCACGGTGGACTGTGCGCAATGCAGGTTCCGGGCCGCCTGGGTGAAGCTCGACATCCGGGCCACTTCCTGGAACGCCCGTAGATGGTGGAATTCCATGACTCTCCCTTCGACGGATTGCCTGCGCGGGGCCGGACCGGGGAGCCCACCCCGGCGCGGACGAGGCTCACTCGCCCGGACCGGCCGGCCTCCGTCCACCGCCCGGCGGACGGCCCCGCACACCGTGCGCCTCGCGCACGGGTGAAGCGGCCGCATCCCGGCCCGCCCGGCAGGGCGCGTGGATCGCCCGGGCGGGACGCTCAGGACGGGGCGCGGGAGGACGTCCTCCCGTCACCGGCGTCCCGCCGGGAGGAATCCCTTCCCAGCACGGGTGACGCGCGGACGACGCACGCGGTTTCGCGGAGGACGGCGGCTCGGCCGCACGGCGGTCCGCCGACGCGGGGAACAGGGGCGCCTCGGACCGGGCGTCCGTCGTCGGATACGGCCTCGAAGGACGCGGGCGCGTTTCGCGCCGCAACGCCGGCAACCCGGCAGCTCCGGACCCGGCACCGGGGACGGACCCGAATCCACGCGGGCATCTCACGTCGACGGACAACTCACGGGTACTTCGCACAGCCCCCCCACTGAACAATGGGCAAAATGCAAGAAGGAGGCCAGCCCCCGATTGCCGTATCGGAAAATATACCTGGAAGTATCAATCGCGCAATGGTGTTTCGGCCCGAAAACGACCGCCGCCCCATGCCTCGGGACCGCCGCCATCACCGGCCCGGGAAAGCCGGTATGGATTCGTTTCTCCGAGGCGGACAATGACAGGACGTTCGCGGCAGTAAAACCGGAATCATCCGCGGGCGGGCCTGCGACGGCCACGGGCCGCCGGCGCCGCATTCACGGCAGGCACAAACCGCCCCCGGGCCCGTGGTCCAGAGGGCGGCGCACCGTGCCGGATACGGCCGGAAGGCGGCTGCGCCCGGCTCCCCCTCCCCCACCCGGCCGCAGGTCCGGCCGGGCGCCGACGGGAACGGCCGCCCGCGGTGCGAAGCGCCTGCGGCGTCGCCCTACGCCCGCCACGCCCTCGGCTCGGCGCGACCGCCCGCGCACGCCCTCGCCGCCCCGGGACCTTGCGCGGCGGCGGTCAAGCGGTCGCGGCCCGCCGGGCGGGGGCCTCGAAGATAAGTTCGAGCCCGTCCTC